>JAFGBC010000293.1 GCA_016933355.1 Candidatus Aminicenantota bacterium | reverse complement strand
GAGAGCTTCATCCGGTCGATCTTGGACACGAGCTCGGTGTTGAAGGCGTCGAGCTGGTCGTGGAACTTGTCGACGGAGCCGCTCGACAGGTCCTCGAGCTTGTCGTTGTACTTGGCAAATCCGGCAACCGTTCCGGCCGTGGGGAAGAATTTAAAATAGCCGTCCCAGAACCCGTCGAGGAACTTCTGGAACTTGGCGTCCTCCGCGCTCTGCTGGGCGGCGGCAGCGGTCCAGCCGAACGAGACGACGGCGAGGACGACGGCTGCGATGACGGCTTTCTTCATTGAGGCCTCCTTATCGAGAACGTTTTTCATCCTAGCATATGCCGAAGCCCGGGGCAAGCCGCGGGCGCGCTACCAGCGGATGACGGCCGAGCCCCAGGTGAAGCCCGAGCCGAAGGCGGTCAGGACGACCAGGTCGCCGCTCTTGATCCGCCCCGACTTGACGGCCTCGTCGAGTGCGATCGGGATCGAGGCCGCCGTCGTGTTCCCCAGCCGGTCGATGTTGCGGATGACCTTCTCGACGGGGATCTTGAGCTGATGGGCGACCATGAGGCTGATCCGGTCGTTGGCCTGGTGGGGGATGAGATGATCGACCTGCTCGATCGTCAGGCCGTTGTGGCGCAGGCCGGCCCGGACGGCCTCGGGCATCTTCTCGACGGCGTTCTTGAAGACGTTCTTCCCGTCCATGCGGGGATAGAAGCCGTCGCTCGCGTCGAGCGCGGGCGGGAAGGTCGGCTTGTCCTTCGAGCTGGGCCTCCGCATCCAGAGGTCCGTGACGCGGCGGCCGTCGGCGAACAGGTGGGTCGAAAGGACGCCGCGGCCGTTCGACGCCTCGGCCGGCTCGAGGATGACGGCGCCCGCGCCGTCGCCGAACAGGACGGCCATGTCCCGTCCGTCGTTGGAATAGTCGAGGTTGTGGGACTGGACTTCGGCGGCGACGACGAGGATCTTCCGGAAGGTCCGCGTCCGGATGTACTGGTCGGCGACCGACAGGGCGTAGAGGAATCCCGTGCACTGGGTCCGGACGTCGAGGGCCCCGATCCCTTCCAGCCCGAGCTCGGCCTGGATCATGACGCCGATCCCGGGGAAGTAGTAGTCGGGGGAGATCGTGGCGGCTACGATAAAGTCGACTTCGGACGGCTGGATCCCGGCGTCGGCGATGGCCCGCCGCGCGGCCTCCGCCCCCAGGTCCGAGCTCCCGACGCCGGCCGCGGCGTGGTGACGGGTGACGATGCCCGAGCGCTGCCGGATCCACTCGTCGGACGTATCCATGATCGCGGCGAGCGCGTCGTTGGTCACGACGTCGGGCGGCAGGTAATGGCCCGTCCCCGTGATGACCGTCCGTATGCTCATGGGAGTCCGGAGAATTATAATCAAACGGCCCGGAAAAATAAAGGCGGATTTTTCCAGGAATTTGGATGGCCTAAAATCCGGATTTGACCGAGAGGGCGTTCGGGGCTATCCTTAATAAAGACAAAAGACAGATGAAGACCTCAGCGATGATCCGGGGACGGCGGCGCTGGATGGTCCTGGGCTTTGCCCTGGCCGCCGCAAGCTTCGGAGCGGCCGCCCAGGAGACGGACATTCTCAAGGCCGAATGCGGGATCGTTCCGCCGCGCCTGTCGCGCGGCCAGTCGGGGAAAGCCGTCATCCGCTTCCGTGTCCGCTCCGGCGTCGAAATCAGCCCCCACCCCGATTTCGTCATAGAATTCAGCCCGGGGACCGAGCTCGTCTTCGCCAAGAACTTCTTCACGGCCCGCGACCTGGAGATCAAGGTCGATGAAGCGGACGGCGCCGAAGCTCTAAAACTGGAGGGGAAGCTCGAGATTCCGTTCACGGTCAGCCCCGATGCGCGCCGCGGCACGCACCGTCTCCAGGGCCGCGTCCGCTACTTCGCGCGGTCGCGCAGCGAGAACTGGTGCGTCAAGGAGACCATCCGCTTCGCCGCGAGCTATTACACGCGGTCGACGCTCGTCCGGAAACCGGCCTCCGACGCGGAGCGCGACGGGGAGAACCGTCGCTAGAGCCAGCCCCGCTCCCGGTACCAGGCGATCGTCTCACGGATCCCGTCCTCGAGCCCGACCGCGGCCCGGAAGCCCAGCACGGCCTCGGCTTTCGCGACGTCCTGCGTCCAGCCGGCGCAAGTCATCTCGCGGCACTTGTCCGGTCCGAAGAGGCTCGGTCGTCCCGTCAGCCGGCCGCCGGCATGGACCGCCCAGGCCGCGCACCAGGCCAGGATCTTCGGGATTCCGACGGGCCGGACGCGTCGCCCCATGGCCCGAGCCGCCGCCCGGCCGATCTCGTCCCAGCTCACGGGAAGCGGGTCGGCGATGTTGAAGACGGAGCCCGATTCCGCGCCGCCCGCCCCGGCCCGCCAAAGGGCTTCGACGAGGTCCCTGACGTGGCAGACGCTGACCGAGGGAGCCGCCGGGCCGATGCGGGGCAGGAGGCCCCGCCGGACGAGCTTGAAGTAGTCGAGGAATTCGGCGTCGCGCGGGCCGTAGACCGGCCCCACCCTGAGGATGACGACGGGGAAGCGGTCCTTGTAGCGAAGGGCTTCCCGTTCCGCCTCGAGCTTGCTCCGTCCGTATGCGGAGACGGGACGCGCCGGGTCGCTTTCCCGGTTGGGCCGGCCCGCCTCGGACGGGCCGGCCGCCGCCAGGCTGCTGAGGACGACGACCCGGGACCGGGCGCCGGCGGCCGTCAGGGCCTCGAAAAGACTTGCCGTCCCTTTTTGGTTTACAGTATAATAATCCGCTGGTTTCGACGCTTTGGTCGCTCCCGCCAAGTGGAAGACGGTGTCGATATCGGGCGGGAGCGGCGGGATCGCCTGGAGATCTCCCCGGAGGCAATCGACTTCGAGGCCTTCCAGCCATTTCCGCCGCGACGGGTCGCGGACGAGGGCGACGACCCGCGTCCCCGGCCGCGCGAGCAGGAATTCGACGAG
>JAFGBC010000292.1 GCA_016933355.1 Candidatus Aminicenantota bacterium | reverse complement strand
GGCCATGGGCCTGTTCGCCGCCAAGGACGGCGGCGGCCTCTTGGTCGGCATGGATTGGGTTGAGGACTATCCCTGGATCGTCCGGCTAAAAAAGGACGGGACCCAGGTCTGGGGTCGGGTGTTCGAGGCCGCCGGCTCCCCAGGAGAGGTTGAGTACGGGGCCGCGAGCCCGACCAGGGACCAGGGCTGCCTGATCGGAGGGTGCGTCTATCCGCACAGCGGAGACCGGCTGGGATGGTTCGCGAAGGTCGGTCCCACCGGGGCTCTCAAGGTCACCCGGTCCTACGTTCTGGGCGGCCATTATTACAACCATTTCCAGGGGATGGCCGAGCGTCTGACGGGCGGATTCATTTTGGTCGGGCGCTCCTACGACAGCTATTACAGCCGCGAGATGTGGGCGATGACGACGTCGACGAACGGTCTGACCAGCCCCACCGTCAAGCCCGCCTCTTTCAAGGCCGTGATGAGGACGTTCAAGCTGTTTCCTTATAAAGCCGGCTTCAAAGTCGGCGCGGGCGGGGCCGCGTTCGGACCGGGGGCGTTCACGGTCGTCGACGTTTCGACGGAGAGCAAGGAGTGGGCGGCTCCGACGACGCCGCCGGGCGAGAGTGCCCGGATCCTTACAGGCAAGCCGGGGGTCGGTCGGGCCGAATTCCAGGCTACTCCGCTGACGTTGAAGGAGATGTTGAAAGCCCGGGATCGGAAGAAATAGCGGAGGACGGCCGCCCGGGCCGGCTTGTCCCGGAGGGGGACGCTGTGATTTAATACCCTCGCGTTGGCCCGCCCGTCCGGGGCCGGAGCTTAGGAGGCTGCGTGGCCATCCGATTCGCCGACATCGCGGCCCGCATGGACCGGCTCTACGAGTTCGACCGGGAGCCCGTCGCCGCGGACAAGCTTCAGGGCGGCGCCCGGTTCGCGGCGCTCTTCGCCGGAGAGCACGTCGCCGCCACCGAGTTCGTCATCGGCGCCTTCTTCGTCCTCCACGGCGTCACGGCCCGCGACCTCCTGCTCGGGCTTCTGGCCGGAAACGCCCTGGCCGTCCTGTCCTGGACGTTCCTCTGCGCGCCGATCGCGGTTCGGACCCGCCTGACCCTCTACTGGTACCTGAGGCGAATCACCGGACCGGGCGTCGCGACCGTCTACAATATCGCCAACGCCTTTCTCTATTGCATCCTGGCCGGGGCGATGATTTCGGTCGCGGCGACGGCGCTCGGCCTCGTGTTCGGGATCGGCGTCCCCGGGCTGGGGGCGGTCTTCCCCAACAGCGTCGGCTGGGTCGTCCTGGTCCTCGCGCTCGGGGCGGCCTTCACGACCGTGGCCATCCTCGGGTTCGAAAAGCTCAGCCGATTCTCCCAGGTCGTCTCTCCCTGGATCTTCCTGGTCTTCCTCGCGGGCGCGATCGCCGCGCTGCCCCGCCTGGGTGTCCGGCCCGACCTCGGGAACTTCGCGGAGGTCGTCACGTCCAAGGTTTGGAACGGCGTCGCGGAGGCCGGCCAGGACGCCTTCGGGTTTTGGCATGTCCTGTTCTTCGCCTGGTCCTGCAACCTGGCCATGCACGTCGGGCTGTCCGACCTGGCCTTGTTCCGCTACGCCAAGCGCTGGAGCTACGGGCTGTATTCGGCCTTCGGTATGTACTCGGGACACATGCTGGCTTGGATCTGCTCCGGCATCATGGTCGCCGCGATCGGGCGCGAGATGCACCCCGGGCTGATGGCCTACGAGGCGGTCGGCTGGGCCGGCGTCGCGGGCGTCCTCCTGGCCGGCTGGACGACGGCCAACCCGACCCTGTACCGGGCCGGCCTCGCCCTGCAGACGGCGACCCCGAACTGGCCGCGCTGGAAGGTCACGCTCGCCGCCGGCGCGCTGACGACCCTCCTCGCCTGCTTCCCGGTCTTCTTCCTTAAGCTGCTGGACTACGTTGCGCTCTATGGCTTGATCCTGATGCCGGTCGGCGCCGTCGTCTTCGCCGAGCACTGGCTCTTTCCGCTCCTCGGGATCGAACAGTACCGGGCGGAACGACGGGGCCGGGCCTTCAATTGGATCGCGCTCCTCGTCTGGGCCGGAACGCTCGCCGCCTGCTTCATGATGCCCTTCCACCTCTTCTTCCGCTGGCTCCCGGGATACGGGATCGCCCTGGCCGCCTACACCGGACTGTCGGCCGCGAGGAGGAGCTCATGATCAAGCGGATGTCCGGACTTCTGGCGCTGACGTGCCTGGGGGTCGGCCTGGCCGCTTCGGTCCGGTATTTCGTCGGGCGGATGAGCGAGGGCGGATTCAAGCTGGCCTTCGGGCTGGCCTCGATCGGCTGGTTCGTCTTCGCTACGGCCTGGCTGGCCGGCAGGCGCAAAAAGGGGTGAGCGGATGACGAGGTTCAACCTGTTCGTGTCTGTTCTCCTGGCCGCGGGCCTATGCGCGGCGCCGGCTCCCATCTGCGATCGAGACCAGTCCCGCATTCTGCCGCTCAAGGTCATCCTCGAAAAAGCGGCCGCCTACGGCCGGGCGC
>JAFGBC010000291.1 GCA_016933355.1 Candidatus Aminicenantota bacterium | reverse complement strand
GGCTCGGCCCCTCGCCGAAGACCTCGGGCTTGCGCGTCAGGTAAAAGGCGAAGATCCCGAGCGAAAGGACGCCCGTGAACAGGAACGGGGCCTGAATCCCGAGCTTGTCCGATAAAAACCCCGAGAGAAGGCTGACGACCGCGCCCGACAGCATCTGGATGTTCGAGACCCAGCTGAAGGCCAGCCTCTGGCCCGCCGTCGGCACCGTCGACCCGACGAAAGTATGGAGGGACGGGTAGGTCATCAGGAGGAAGCCGCCGTAGGCCAGGAGGCCGACGACGGCCAGCGCCTTGTGGCCGGCCAGCCCGATGACGAACAGGCAGACGACCGCCCCGATCAGGCTCAGCAGAAAGACGTTCCGCCGCCCGAAGCGCCGGCTCCAGACGCCGTATCCGTAGCCCGTGACCGTCCCCAGGCCGATCCATAAGGCTAGGTAGAGACCGGTCGCTCCCATCGGGATCTGGAATCTATGGTTGAGGAGCGAGGGGGCGTAGAAGATGACGACAGACCAGCCGACGCCGCCGAAAAAGAAGCCGGGGACATAGCGTTTGATAGCGGCCAGGGACCGCCACCAGGCGCGGGGGCTGAGGTCGGGCCTCGCCTCGCTCCGCGACGAGATGCCCTTGATGGCCAGCATCCCCAGCGTTCCCAGCAGGAGGCCGAAGCCGGCCCAGACGAAGAGCGGCGTCTTCCAGCTCCAGCGCTGGGCCATGTAGCCCACCGACAGGAAAGCGAGCAGGACGCCGAGGTTGCCCGAGCCGCTTTGGATGCCCATGGCGTCGTCGACCTCCCGTCCCGAGCCGGCCCGCGACGTCGAGATCCAGGCGACGATGATGGGGTGGTAAAAGGTCGTGAACAGCCGGAGGAGAAGGAAGAAGAGGAGGAGCCCCGCGAAGCTCGGGGCGAAGGGGACGAGGGCCATCGCCGAGCAAATCCCCAGGAAGCTCATGAGCATCAGGCGGCGGAATTCGAAGCGGTAGGAGAGGTTGACGACGGCGAACTGGAAGAGGAAGGAGACGAGCAGCCCAAGGTTGGAGAGCAGGCCGATCTGGGAGTAATTGGAAATCAGGAACGTCCGGCTGTAGAGGATGGGGAAAACCATCGGCGTCACGACGGTCCCCGCGTCGTTGAGGGCGTGAAAGAGGGAAGCGGAGAGGAGAATCTGCTTCTTCATGGGCCTAAGCGAGCCACTGTAACACGTTCGCCCCCGCCTGTAAACGGACCCGATTTGCGGAGCGGGCGCTCTTCGTGCCACAATAGCGGCTCATGAACCGGCCGTTCGCCCTCGTCCGACACATCGACCTCGGCCGGATCTTCACCGCCCTCCGCCACCGCAACTACCGGCTGTGGTTCATCGGCCAGACGATCTCGCTCTTCGGGACCTGGATGCAGCTGACCGCCCTGGGCTACCTCGTCTTCGACCTGACCCGCTCGCCCGTCTACTTGGGCTACGTCGGGTTCGCTACGGGGCTCCCGGCCTGGCTGTTCATGGCCTACGCCGGCGTCGTGGCCGACCGGATGCCGCGCCGAAAGCTCATCATCATGACCCAGACCGCGATGATGATCCTGGCCTTCGGCCTGGCCGCTCTGACCTTTCTGGGCCTGATCCGCGCCTGGGAGATCGTCCTCTTTGCCTTCGCGCTGGGAGTCGCCAACGCCTTCGACGCCCCGGCCCGCCAGGCCTTCATCAAGGAGCTGGTCGACACCGAGGACTTGACGAACGCGATCGCCCTCAACTCGACGATGTTCAACCTGGGCATCGCCCTGGGGCCGGCCGTCTCCGGCGTCACCTACGCCCTCTTCGGCCCGGGCTGGTGCTTCGCCATCAACGGCCTGTCCTTCATCGCGATCATCGTCGCCCTGCGGCTCATGGACCTCCCCCCCGCCGCGCCGGCCCCGATCGACGGCGACCGGTGGCGCGACCTCAAGGAGGGGTTCCGCTATGTGGTCGGCCATCCCGTCATCCGGCCGATCATCCTCCTGATCGCGGCCGGCGGCCTGTTCGGAAACGCCTTCCTGACCCTGATCCCGGCCTGGACGGTCAAGATCCTCCACGGCAACGCGGCGACCAACGGCTGGCTCCACTCGGCGCGCGGCGTCGGCGCGCTCGCGGGCGCGCTCCTCATCGCCTCGCTCGGCCGCTTCCGGTTCAAAGGGAAGCTCATGACCGCCGGCACCTTCGCCCTTCCGGTCTTCCTGTTCGCGTTCGCGGCCGCCCGCCGGCTCCCCCTCTCGCTCCTGATCATGGCCGGCGCGGGCGGCGCCACGGTCCTCGTCATGAACCTCTGCAACGCCCTGGTCCAGACCCACGTCGAGGAGCGGCTGCGGGGCCGGGTCATGGGGATTTATACATTCGCCTTCTTCGGGCTGCTGCCGGTCGGCGCGCTCTGGTCGGGCGCCTTGGCCCAGGGGCTGGGCGAGCCCGTCGCGATCGTCGCCGGCGCCCTGACCGCCCTCGCCGCGGCCGCCGCGGCCTGGGTTTTCGCCCCGCATCTGCGCCGGCTCCCTTGAGCGCCCGCCTCCAGATTCCGGTTGAACGGCGCGGAAAATTGTGGTAAGCAGATAGTTTTGAGCCGCCATGGAAGCCGAGGCTAGTCCGTCCCGGAGTCGTCGTCCCACCCTCGCTCTCTGG
>JAFGBC010000086.1 GCA_016933355.1 Candidatus Aminicenantota bacterium | reverse complement strand
GTGATGGATTCCAAGCGATCCCCCCGGAGCGAAGCCATCGACGTGATCGGTTCCTACGACCCCCTCAAGGAACCTCCCGATATCAAGATCGACGCCGCGCGCGCCAAGCGATGGCTGGACAAAGGCGTCCGGCCCACCCGCACCGTTCAAACCCTTCTGGAACGGGCGTCCAAGAAGCCAACCGCCGACTGAGTTCATTCTTCTCGAAGAAGGAGGTCGCTGTGAAAGAACTCGTGGAATTGATCGCCAAAGCGCTAGTCGACAACCCGGATAGGGTCGTGGTCTCCCAGCTCGAGGGCGAGCAAACGACGATCCTGGAGCTCAAGGTGGCCCCCGAAGACTTGGGCAAGGTCATCGGCAAGCAGGGACGGACGGCCCGCGCCATCCGGATCATCCTGGGGGCGGCCGGCATGAAGCTCCGGAGGAGATTCAACCTCGAGATCATCGAAAAGGGATAGTTGATCCGCATCGGGACGATCGTCGGCAGCTGGGGGAACAAGGGCGAAGTTAAATACCGTCCGGACGGCGCCCCGCCCGAGGCGGGGCTCGAGACGGTTTTCATCCGGGTCGGCGGCCGGGACGAGGCGTTCCGGGTCGAAGCCCTGAAGGCCGCGGGCGCCGGCTACCGGTTCAAGCTGAGGGGCATCGACACCATGGACGCCGCCGAGCGCTTGCGGGGATGCCCGGTCCTGCAGCCCGAGGCGGCCCTGCCGCCTCCCGGGCCGGACGCCTACTATCTCTACCAGCTCGTCGGCTGCCGGGTGACGACGGGCGACGGGCGGGAGCTGGGGACGGTCCGGGACGTCTGGACGATCCCCGGCAACGACCAGCTCGTCGTCGACCGGGACGGCCGCGATCTCTTGCTGCCCCTGAGCCGGGCGATCTGCCGCCGGGTCGACGTCGCCGCCAAGCATATTCTCGTCGAGGTTCCGGAAGGCCTTTTGGACTTGAATGAGATTTGATATAATCACGATCTTTCCCGGGATGTTCTCGGGGTTCCTGGCGGCCGGCATCCTTGAAAAGGCCGCCGCCAAGGGCGTGCTGGACATCCGGGTTCATGATTTGAGGGACTGGACGGACGGCAAGCACCGCCAGGTCGACGACCGGCCGTTCGGCGGCGGCGAGGGCATGGTCCTGATGCCGGGGCCGATTTTCAAGGCCGTCGAGGCGGTCCGCGCCGAAACGGAGGCGCCCGTCGTCCTCCTTTCGCCCCAGGGCCGGATGTTCGACACGGAGACGGCCCGGGCCTGGGCCGTCTGCCGGCAGGTCATCCTGATCTGCGGCCGCTACGAGGGCGTCGACGAGCGGGTCGGGCGCCACCTGGCGGACGCCGAGGTATCGATCGGCGATTACGTCCTGACCGGGGGCGAGCCGGCGGCCATGGTCGTCGTCGACGCCGTGGCCCGCTTCGTGCCCGGCGTCGTGGGCAAGGCCGCGTCGGTCGCCCACGACTCGTTCGCCGAGGGGCTGCTGGACTGCCCCCATTACACGCGGCCGCGCGTCTTCCGGGGACACGCCGTCCCCGAGGTCCTCTTCTCCGGGGATCACGCCCGGATCGGGCGCTGGAGACGGCGCCAAGCGCTGGCCAAGACGGCCGCGTTGCGTCCGGACCTGATCGGGGCGCGTCCGCTGTCGGCCGCCGACCGGTCCCTCCTGGACGAAATTCGGAAGGAAAGGAAAGAGCCATGAACGCGATTCGAGCCGTCGAGGACAAGCACCTCAAGAAGGACCTCGAGCCCGTGGGGATCGGCGATACGGTCAAAGTCCACGTCGTCATCAAGGAAGGCGACAAGGAACGGATCCAGATCTTCAAGGGCGACGTCATCGCCCGCAAGGGCACCGGCCTCGGGGCCACCGTCACCGTCCGCAAGCTTTCCTTCGGGATCGGGATCGAGCGCATCTTTCCCGTCCACTCCCCGATGGTCAAGCGCTTCGAGGTCGTCCGCAAGGGCAGGGTCCGCCGGGCCAAGCTCTACTACCTGCGCGACCTGAAGGGCAAGGCGGCCAAGCTCAAGGAAGAGCGCTGACCGGTCGTGAGAGCGGGTTTCGACCTTGAGGACGAGTGCCGGGGCCGCGGCTGGCGGACGATCGCGGGGGTTGACGAGGCCGGCCGGGGCGCCCTGTTCGGCCCCGTCGTCGCGGCCGCCGTCATCCTGCCCCTGGACGCCCTGCGCGGCCCGGACGCTCCCGCCTGGGTCGGAGGCATCCGGGATTCCAAGCTGCTGACGCCCAACAGCCGCCGGCGCCTGTTCCGCGAGATCCGGGCCGCCGCTCTGTCCGTGGCCGTCGGGCTGGCGAGCCGGGACGAGATCGACCGAATCAACATCTACTGGGCTTCCCTGTTGGCGATGCGCCGGGCGGCCGAGGGCCTGTCCCTCCCCCCCGACATTCTTCTTATTGACGGGTTCGCCCTTCAGGATGTACAGTATCGGCAGAGAGCCGTCCCCCAAGGAGACCGCAAGAGCGTGTCGATTGCGGCGGCTTCGATCGTCGCCAAGGTCGTCCGGGACGGGATGATGGTGTTTTTGGACGAGGTGTACGGGGGCTACGGATTGGCCGGGAACAAAGGCTATGGGACGGCGGCCCACTATCGCGCCCTGCGCGAGCGGGGGCCGACGCCTTTCCATCGGGCGAGTTTTAATTTAAAATTGAGTCCGGAATCGCGATGAACCCCAAGATCGACCGGGCCAAGATCCTGGAGCTCGCCGAGCGGCACGTCCGGGCCGGACGGCTCGAGGACGCCATCGCCGAGTACCGCAGGCTCCTGGAGGGCGACGCGCCCGACCTGTCCGTCAACAACACGATCGGGGATCTCTACCTCCGCCTGAACCAGACCGACCGGGCCGTCCACGCCTTCCGGGAGGCGGCCGACGACTACGAGAACCGGGGCCAGTACTCCCAGGCGATGGCGATCTACAAGAAGATCGTCAAGTTCAAGCCCGACGACCTCCGGGTCGCCCTCAAGATGGGCGAGATGTTCGAGCGCCAGGACTTCGTGGCCGAGGCCAAGTCCGAGTACCTGCGGGCGGCCGCCCTGCTCAAGCGCGAGAAGAAGACCAAGGAGCTGCTCGCCCTCTACGAGCGGCTGATCAAGCTCGACCGCCAGGACGCCAAGCCGCGGCTGGAGCTCGCCGACCTCTACGTCCAGAACAAAATGACGAATGAGGCCCTCGAAACGCTCAACGACGTCGCCGAGGATTGGATCGAGGCCGGGCGCTACGAGGAGGCCGGACAGCTCCTCCTCAAGGCCCGCGGGCTCAAGGAGAGCTTCCCGCGGACGGTCGCCAACCTGATGAAGATCTTCCGCAAGCGCGGCAAGCGCAAGGAGGCCCTGAGCCTGGTCGAGGATGCCGTCAAGAAGGACAAGTCGAACCTCGACCTGTGGACTTTGCTGGGCGGGCTCTATCTCGAGGAACAGAGCTTCAAGAAGGCCGAGGAGATCCTGACCCGGGTCGTGGCCGAGCGGCCGGCCGACGTCAACGCCCGGGTCAAGCTGGGCAAGGCGCGGATCGCGCTCGACAAGCTCGACGAGGCCCTCGAGGCCTACGACCCCCTGGTCGCCAGCCTCCTCAAGAAGCAGAAAGAGGACAAGGCGATCGGCCTGCTCGGCCTGATCGCGATCCACAAGCAGACGCACATCCCGACGCTGGAGAAGCTGGCCGCGATCTACAAGGCCGGGGGCCAGAAGAAGCGTCTCGAAGTCGTCTACCGGATGATCCTCCAGGAGGCCAGGGACAAGGAACTCAAGGAGAAGATGATGTTCATCTTGTCCGAGCTCATCGGTCTCGTCCCCGAGGACGCCGAGCTCGAGCAGGAATACAAGATGCTCCGCCGGGAATTCGGGTTCATCGGCGACCAACCCACTTCGGAAGCCGACGTCGTCCGGCTGGCCAAGGAGGACGAGGAAGCCATCCAGGCCGGGATCGCCCACGCCGAGCTCTACCTTGAACAGGGCCTGGTCCGGAACGCACGACGGATCCTGGAGAACCTGCGGATCCAGTATACGGACGACCCGCGCATCCTGGACAAGCTCGAGGTCATCGAGAGGATGGAGACGCCCGCCCCGGTCGCGGAGGAAGAGCTTCCCGAGCGCGTCGAAGAGGCCGAAGCCAAGACCCGCGAGGTCCTGGCCGCGCCGGAGCCGCCGCCCGCGCCGGTCCCCGAACCTTCTCCTGAGCCGCAGCCCCCCGCCCCGTCAAGGCCGGCGGCCCGGCCGGCGCCCGTCCCGCCCGTTCCGGCGGCCAAGCCCGAGCCGCCTCCGCCTCCGTCCCGGCCGGCGCCCAAGCCGGTATTCCGGCCCGCGCCGATTCCGGGCCCGATCCCGGCCCCGGTGCCGAGGCCGGCGCCCGCCACAGGCGGAGACGACGGCGACAAGGTCGATATCGCCGAGCTCTTCATGGACACCGGCGTCGTGCCCGAGCCGCCCGAGAAGCAAATCGCCTTCCGGTTCTTCGACACCCGTCTCCAGGCCGTCGTCGAGCTGGAGATGATCGACATCCTGCTCGAGCAGCAGTCCGAAGGGGACATGGGCGCCTACGAAAAGGACCTGACCGAGATCCTGCGCGATTTCCGGTCGGCCGTCGCCGAGCGGGTCGACCGCGACAACTACGAGCTCCACTACAACCTGGGCGTCGCCTACTTGGAGCAGGGGTTGTGGGAAGTCGCCATCGACGAGTTCCAGATCGCTTCCCACGACAACAGCCGTGTTCTCGACTGCTTCAGCCTGATCGGCCAGTGCCACATCCAGAAGGGCGAGCTTGAGGAAGCCCGCGCCTGGCTGGAGAAAGCGATCGCCCTGGCCGGAGACGGCGACCGGGCCCAATTCACCCTGAAGTACGAGCTGGCCTGCCTCTTCGCCGACATGGGTGAGCGAGACAAGGCCTTGGGCCTATTCCGCGAGGTCGAGAAATGGGACCCGAAGTTCCGCGACGTCTCCAAGCGGATCAAGACCCTGTCGAAGTCCGTGTCCCAGCGCGGGGCCTGACCCCGTAGCGAGGCGAAGAAGGAGCCGCCCTTCTCCGGCTGGCCGTAAAAGAAGATCCCGCTTTAGGGATTTAATCAAATGTCGGAGAGGGTCCTGTCGCGGCGCGCCTTGCCGTACTCATGCCTTGCATGAGTGCTCACCCCCAGCGTCCTCACGATACTCCCGCGTCGTGATCTTCTTACATAGTCCTGACCGCCTACTGTTCCGGGCGCCGGGGGGCCCCCAGCACGCGCCACCCCATTATGCTCAAATCCCGAATACAGGCCGGCTAGATCGTCAGATCAAGCGGGGACACCCGACTTGATTCGGGAATCAAGTCGGGTGTCCCCGGAATTACAGTCGGCGGGGGATCATTTAACGGCTTTGGCGCTCAGGATGAGGATGAGCCCCTTGTCGCCGCCGTCGAGCTTGGAGACGCCGGTGACGGTCTTCTCGCCCGACTTGAGGGACAGCGTCGTGCTGATCAGGGTCTGGGAGTTGTGGTCTTTCGTGCCGGTGGGGATGAGCTGCGCCGTCTTTCCGTCGTCGCCGAACATCACCGTGAGAAGAGTGAGCCGGAGGTCGAGCTGGATATGTTCCGCCTTCCCGTCCGTCGAGTAGCTCGGCCGGACGTCGAGCATGAATTCCGCGCGCCGGCCCAGGGTCATCTGGGCCCTTTCGCCGTTGATTGTCCGGATGAGGTTGGCGTCGAGCTGGCCGAAGCTCTTATAAGGGAGGAATCCTTTCAACTCCTTGATGAGAGGGTCGTTCTGGAGGGCCTCGTCGGATTTATCGCTCGGGGCCGAGGATCCGACAACGAGCTGGGCCGTGATCACGATATCGGCCGGCTTGACGTCGATCTCCTTGATGACGGCCAGAAGCTTGTC
>JAFGBC010000085.1 GCA_016933355.1 Candidatus Aminicenantota bacterium | reverse complement strand
TGGCCGAAGACCTCGGCCGCCGCCTCCTTCCCGTCTTCGAGTCCCCGACCGGCCTTCCCTATCGCACCGTCAACCTCCGGACGGGCCGAACCCGCGGCGCCGTCAACAACCCGGCCGAGATCGGGACCTCCCTTCTCGAATTCGGGACGCTGAGCCGCCTGACGGGAGACCCCGTCTTCTACGAGAAGAGCAAGCGGGCCCTCGTCGAGCTCTCCAAGCGGGCATCGGCGATCGGCCTGGTCGGGACGACGATCGACGTCGAGTCCGGCGCCTGGCAGGATAAGACCGCCCACATCGACGGCATGATCGATTCCTACTACGAATATCTGCTCAAGGCCTGGCTCCTGTTCGGCGACGAGGACGCCCGTCGCTTATGGGAGAGCGGCCTTGCGGCGATTAATCGCTATCTGGCCGACGACTCCGAGCGCGGCCTCTGGTACGGCCAGGCCGAGATGGAGACGGGCCGGCGCGTTTCGACGCGGTTCGGCGCGCTGACCGCCTTCTTCCCCGCCGTCTTAGCGCTCGGGGGCGACCTCGACCGCGCCGTCCGCCTCCAGGACTCCTGTCTGAAGATGTGGAACCTCCGCGGCGTCGAGCCCGAGCTCATCGATTACTCGACGATGACGATCCTCGACGCCTCCTACGTCCTCCGGCCCGAGATCGTCGAATCGGCCTACACGCTCCGCCATTTCACGAAGGACCCCCGCTATCGCCGCATGGGCGAGGTCTTCTTCGGGGACCTGGTCAACGCCTGCCGCGTCGAGGCCGGCTACGCCTCGCTCGAGGACGTTGCGACCAAGGCGAAGAGCGACCTCATGCCCAGCTTCTTCCTGGCCGAGACGCTGAAGTACCTTTATCTTCTGTTCGCCCCGGCCGACGCCCTCCCCTTCGACGAGGTCGTCTTCACGACCGAAGCCCATCCGATCAGGATCGCCTCGGTCCGCGCCCGGGGCTAGAGCAGGCCCATCTTGCGGAGGGCCTGCTCGCCGCGGTTGACCGAGGCCGGCGCCTCGCCCGGCAGGTAGAGCATGACGCCGTGCCGCACCGGCCGGAGGGCGATCGCCCCTTGGGCGGCCAGCTCGGTCGTGACCCGGATCGGGTCCTCGCCGTCGTAATAGACCCGGAACGCCTCGTTGAACCCGCTATAGACGGAGTGGATGCCCTTGAAGCGTTCCGTCCGCAGCGTCTGGATGGCCAGCCGGATGAATTCCGGCGGGGCGAGCTTTTTCGTCATGGCGCGCCGTCCTTTCTTCGCTTCGGATGCCCTCCCCTGATAGAAGACGGACGGCCGCGCCGCTATTCTCAGCGAGGGAGGGCGGGCCGGCGCGGCGGGGAGGGCGGCGGATCAGGCCGGCAGCGGCTAGCCTTCAGCGTCCCAGCAGTAGGTGCAGAGCCTGTCTTTGGGGAGCCCGATGGCCCCGACCAGATCGCCCATCTGCTGGTATCTGAGGCTGGTCAATCCGATCCGGTCCCGGATCCGCTCCTCCATCCGGCGGTACTTCTCCGTTTCCGGACGCGCGTAGTCGCCGAGGTCCGCGGGCATCCCGCCCTCGATATCGGAGATCGCCCGCCGCGCGGCCAGGTCCATCTCGGAGCGCGAGACCGAGAAATTGAGGTACCGGCAGCTGTAGACGAGGGGCGGGCAGGCCGGCCGCATGTGAACCTCCAGGGCGCCCGCGTCGTAGAGGCGCTTGATGGTGTCGCGGAGCTGCGTCCCGCGGACGATGGAGTCCTCGCAGAAGAGGATCTTCCGGCCTTCGATCAGGTCCCGGATCGGGATGAGCTTCATCCGGGCCACCAAGTTGCGGACGTCCTGGTTCTGGGGCATGAAGCTCCGGGCCCAGGTCGGCGTGTACTTGACGAAGGGGCGCCGGAAGGGGATCTTGGCCTCGGCCGCGTAGCCCAGGCCGTGGCCGACCCCCGAGTCGGGGATGCCGGCAGCGAAATCGACGGCGGCCGGAAAGCGGCGGGCCAGGGCCGCCCCGCAGCGGTAGCGGACGGCTTCGACGTTGATGCCCTCGTAGCTCGAGGCGGGGTAGCCGTAGTAGACCCAGAGGAAGGCGCAGATCCGGAGGCGGGACAGGGGCGGCTCGCGGGTTTCGACGCCCTCGGGCGTCATGAAGACGACCTCGCCCGGCCCCAGGTCGCGCTCTACGGTAAAGTCGAGGTTGGAGAAGGCGCAGCTCTCCATCGCAACCGCCCAGCTTCCTTCCTTGCGGCCGACCACGAGCGGAGTCCGCCCGTAGCGGTCGCGGGCGGCGTAGATTCCTTTTTCGGTCAGGATCAAAACCGAGCACGACCCGTCGACGGCCTCCTGGAGGCGGCGCAGGCCGGCCTCGAAGCTCCCCTCCTGGTCGATGATCATCGCGGCCAGCTCGGTCGGGTTAAGGCCGGCGCTGAGCTCGGTGAAATGGACGCGGCGCCGGACGATCAGCTCGCCGGCGAGCGCCTCGGCGTTCTGGATGACGCCGACGGTGGCGATGGCGTAGCTCCCCAGGTGGGAGCGGATAAGGACGGGCTGGTCGTCGGTGTCGCTGATGACGCCGATCCCGGCCCAGGAATGGAGGTCGTCCAGGTCGGAGGCGAACTTGGAGCGGAACTGGGCGTTCTCGATGTTGTGGATGACCCGGCAGAACCCGTCCTTGCGGACGATGGCCAGGCCGCCGCGCTTCGTCCCGAGGTGGGAGTGGAAATCGGTCCCGTAAAAGAGGTCCGCGCTGCAGTCCTGCCAGGACGTGACCCCGAAGAAGCCGCCCATGGAGTCCTCCTCCCCGAATCGCGGTCAGGCAATTTTGATACGGATCGCCCGGCCCTGTCAATCCCGC
>JAFGBC010000084.1 GCA_016933355.1 Candidatus Aminicenantota bacterium | reverse complement strand
CTCGGATTGGCCGGCGGCGAGTTCCAGAAGATGTTCGAGGTCGTAATCCAGGCCGGCGCCATCCTGGCCGTCGTCTGGCTCTTCCGCGACCGGCTGAAGACCGACCGGCTCCTCCTTCTCAAGACGGGGGCCGCTTTCCTGCCCACGGCCGTGCTCGGCGCGCTTCTTTATCGGACCGTCAAGTCGGTCTTCTTCGAAGCTTACACGGCGATGGTCCTGATCTTCATCGCCGTCGGCGTCGCGTTCCTCGTCTTCGAGCTCCTGGTCAAGAAGGGCGTCCTCCAGCCGGTCAAGGACATCGCCGCCCTGGCCTGGCGGGACGCGTTCCTGATCGGCCTCTTCCAGGCGGCGTCTTTCCTCCCCGGCGTTTCCCGGGCGGGCGCCGTCATCCTAACCATGATGGTCCTCGGCTACAAGCGCTCCGACTCCGCCTTCTTCTCGTTCTTCCTGTCCATCCCGACCTTGCTCTCGGCCGGGCTCTACGACCTGTATAAATCCCGGGATCTGATCCTGAATTCGGGCCCGAACGCGCTCCTGCTGGCCGCGGGCCTGGTCGTGTCCTTCATCGTCGCCTTCTTCGCCATGAAATGGCTGATCGGATACCTGCAGCGCCACAGCCTGGCCCTCTTCGGTTGGTACAGGATCGCGGCCGGCCTGGGGACGGTCTTTTTCGGCTTGGCCGGATGAACCGCTTGCCGCGCCGGCCGCTTTCGGCCGTCATGCGGCCGCGCTTGTGCCGACGCGTCGTCGGCGATCGCTCTCGAGCGGGCCTGCTCGCTCGCCAGGGATAGCGAGCCGCTCAATCCAGGTGGACTGCGGCCGCTTTTGCCGAATCCAGCAGGACTTCCTTGAAAATCCCGGCTTTCGATATCAGGTCGGACCGTTCGGTTTTTTCGGCCGCCAGTTTCTCTTCGGCCTTCCAGAGCGACGCGCGGATCGACTCGACCGGCATTCTCGCGCAGAGCCTGCAATAAAGGCTCATGGAGCGACCTTCATTGTACTCCCTGAGCATTTCCTCCAACAGCGCCTGCCTCTCCATTTGTTCTCTCAACCAGCTCTCGAGGCCGGTTCTTTTGATCCGCCGGAGGCTAGCGGCCGCGGGAATCCATTCCGCGACCTTTCTTCGCAAATAAATCGGGCATTGGAACATTTCAGGGCACTCCGCGCAAACCCTGAATCCTTTCTTCTTGACGCAGCAGTTCCAGATAC
This sequence comes from Candidatus Aminicenantota bacterium, assembly GCA_016933355.1. GTDB lineage: Bacteria > Acidobacteriota > Aminicenantia > Aminicenantales > JAFGBC01 > JAFGBC01. The sequence goes on along the minus strand of JAFGBC010000084.1, from coordinate 8,959 downwards.
TGCACCAAGAGTGGTGTTCGCCCAATCCGCAGCCGACGCATCGGCTGGGCGCTTTGGACTGGTACTTGTTGCATAGCCCGCAATAGAGCCCGCAGCATCCGACGAGGCTCTTCGCGCCGCTTGCTCTCATCCGGTCGCCGATCGCACGCTCTCTATAGCCGACCGCGCCGCGGTCCTCGCTTCCGACCTCGAAGGTCCGGCGAAGCCGCTAAAAATATTTAAGCGAGCCCTTCTTCTTTAGGGCTTCGACGACGTCCTTGACCTTCTGGTCGTGGTCCTTGCGACAGACGAGCAGGGCGTCCGCGGTATCGACGACGACGAGATCCTTGACGCCGATGAGCGCGGTGAGCTTCTTGGGGTTGTAGACGAGGCAGTCCCGGGCGTCGAGGGCCTGGAGCCCGCCGTTCGCGGCGTTCCCCGCGCCGTCGCGCGGCCAGACGTCGCAGAGCGAGGACCAGGCCCCGACGTCCGACCATCCGAAATCGCCCTCGGTCATGAGGACGCCCTCGGCTTTTTCCATGAGCGCGTAGTCGATCGAAATGGCCGGGATCTCGCGGAAGATAGCGGCCATGTCCTTGCCGGACTTTTTCGCCGCCGCCTTGAGCATGCGCGTCCAGAACGGATAGAGCTCGGGCGCGTGGCGCTCCAGCTTGCGGGCAAAGACGTCGGCCCGCCACAGGAATATCCCCGAATTCCAGAGAAAGGTTCCCGCGGCCAGGAAGCGGAGGGCTTCGTCGTAAGGCGGCTTCTCCTTGAAGGCGCGGACCCTGTAGAAGACCCGGCCGCCCGCCTCGATGGAGCGCTCCTTCTCGAAATGGATATAGCCGTAGCCCGTCGAGGGGAAAGTCGGCGGGATGCCGAACGTGATGAGATGATCGCCCGCGAGCGCCGCTTCGGCCGCCGCTTCGAGCTTCTCCCGGAAGCGGGCCGCGTCCCGGATCAGATGGTCGGCGGGAAGCGCCGCGACCACGGCCTTGGGATTCCTGAGGAAGACGCGGGACATGGCCAGCATCAAGCAGGGCGCGGTGTTCCGGCCGGCCGGCTCGACGAGCAGGTTCCCGGCCGGGACGCGCGGTAGGAGCCGGCGCAGCGTCCGGGTCTGGTCGGCGTTGGCGATCGTGTAGACTCGGCCGGCCCGGATGAGCGGCCGCAACCGCTCGACCGTTTCCTCGACCATGGTCTTCCGGCCGACGATGGGCAGGAATTGCTTAGGGCGGCGGGCGCGGCTGAGCGGCCAGAAGCGCGTCCCACTCCCCCCGGCCATGATGACGGCGTGGAGGGGAAGACTCATTTTGCGTTGGGCTCCAACTTCATGATGACCGATTCCAGGATGCCCCGGACGTCCTTCTGGATCGCGTCCAGGTCCTCGGGTGTGTCGGCCTCGAAGCGCAGGACGAGGACGGCCTGGGTGTTGGAGGCGCGGACCAGGCCCCAGCCGCGCGGATAGACGGCGCGGACGCCGTCGATGTCGACGACCTCGTGCGTTTTGGCCAGCTCGCGGCGGACCTCGTCCACGATCTTGAACTTGACCTCCTCGGAGGCGTAGACCCGGACTTCGGGCGTCGAGAAGGTCTTGGGGAGGTCGGCCAGCATCGCCGAGAGCTTGAGCTCCGATCCGGACAGGATTTCTAGCAGGCGGGCCGAGGAATAGATGGCGTCGTCGAACCCGAACCAGCGGTCGGCGAAGAAGATGTGGCCGCTCATCTCGCCGGCGAGGAGCGCCTTCTCATCCTTGATCTTCTTCTTGATCAGGGAGTGGCCCGTCTTCCACATGATGGGCCGCCCGCCCAGTTTGGCGACCTCCTCGTAGAGCGTTTTGGAGGCCTTGACCTCGGAGATGACGGCCGCGCCCGGATGGCGGGCCAGGACGTCGCGGCTGAAGACGATCATGAGCTGATCGCCCCAGACGATCCGGCCCTGATCGTCGACGGCGCCGATCCGGTCGCCGTCCCCGTCGTAGGCGATCCCCAGGTCGGCCCCGGTTTCGCGCACGGTCTTGATCAGGATCTCCATGGCCTCGGGCAGCGTCGGGTCGGGGTGGTGGTTCGGGAAGCGGCCGTCCATGTCGCAGTAGAGCTCGGTCACATCGCAGCCGAGCCTGCGGAAAATGGGGACAGCCACGACGCCGGCCGTGCCGTTCCCGGCGTCGACGACGACGCGCAGCTTCCGGAGCGGCTTGATGTTGGCCAGGACGTAATCCGTGTATTCGGGGACGATGGCGTAGGACGCGAGGCTCCCGCCGGTGTCTACGACGAGGCGCCGGTCGCGGATCAGCCCGTAAAGCTCCTGGATGGCGGGGCCGTAGAGCGTGTCCCGGCCCGACATGAGCTTGAACCCGTTCTGGTCGGGCGGGTTGTGGGAGCCCGTCACCATGACGCCCGCTTCATAGCCCTTGTGGAAGATGCTGAAATAAAGGAGCGGGGTGGGGACGACGCCCAGGTCGACCACGGCGCAGCCCGTGGCCTGAAGCCCGCGGGCCAGCGCCGTGAAGAAGCCGGGCGAGCTCAGGCGGCAGTCCCGCCCGACGGCGACCGTCCGCCGGCCGTCGCGCCGGAAATAGGTCCCCATGGCCCGCCCCAACGTCTCGACGACGCCGGAGTCCAGGTCCTTGTCGACGATCCCCCGGATGTCGTATTCGCGGAAGATGTGGGGTTTGACCTCCATCGCGTGCCTCCGTTACGGACGTTTGCGGCGGGGGGCCGGCGCGGCGGACCTCCCCCTCAAGTCGAGCAGAGTGGACAGGTCGGCCATGACCGCGTCCCACTTCCCCTGGCTCCGGATGATGAGCTCGATGAACTCGCGGACCGCGCCCCGGCCGCCCGGGAGGCGGCAGACGTAGTCGCAACAGCGGCGAACGAGCGGATGGGCGTCGGCGACCGCGCCCGACAGGCCGACCGCCCGCAGGACGTCGAGGTCGTTCAGGTCGTCGCCGATGTAGGCGACCTCGGCGGCCGCCAGCTTGCGTCGCTCGAGGATGCCGGCCAGGACCTTGCCCTTGTCGGCGACGCTTTGGTGGATTTCGGCCAGACGGAGCCGGGCGGCCCGATGGTCGAACCCGCGCGAGGCCTTGCCGGTGATGACGCCGACCTCCAAGCCGGCCCGGCGCGCCATCAGGATGCCCATCCCGTCGCGGACATTATAGCCTTTGACTTCCTCGCCGTCGGGCAGGACGAACAGGGCGCCGTCGGTCAGCGTCCCGTCGACGTCCATCAGGATGAGCTTGACCGGGCGGGCCTTGTCGTGGAGGCGCATCAGAACATCTCGGTCCGCCACAGGTCGTGGAGGTGGATGACGCCCTCGACCCGGCCGTCCTTGCCCATGATGACGAGCGAGGTGATCCGCTTGGCCTCCATCAAGTTCAGGGCTTCGGTCGCCAGCTCCATCTTCCCGACCGTGACCGGGCCGGCTTTCATGCAGTCGCCGGCGGTCATTTTCAGGACGCGCGCCCGGTGCGTGCGGAGGAGGCGGCGCAGGTCGCCGTCGGTGATGATCCCGACCAGCGTCCGTTCGGCGTCGACGACGCAGGTCATGCCGACCTGCTTGGCCGTCATCTCCTCGATGACGGCGCTCATCGGCGCGGAGGTCGCGACCAGCGGGACCTTGGCCCCGCGCCGCATCAGGCTCCCGACGCGGAGGAGGCGCTTCCCGATCTGGCCCTTGGGGTGGACGCGCGCGAAATCCCGCTCGCCGAACCCCTTCTTCCTCATCAGGGCGATAGCCAGCGCGTCGCCCAGGGCCAGGGCCGCCGTCGAGCTCGCGGTCGGGACGATGTTGCTCGGCCCCGCCTCGCGCTCGACTTTGGCGTCGAGGACGATATCGCTGTAGCGGGCGATCCGGGAATTCCGGTTGCCCGTGATCGAGATCAGCCTGACACCGATGCGCTTGAAATAGTCGAGAAGAGTGACGATCTCCTTGGTCTCGCCCGAATACGAGACGGCCAGGAGGACGTCCTCCTTGAGGAGCATCCCCAGGTCGCCGTGACCGGCCTCGGCCGGGTGGACGAACATGGCCGGCGTTCCGCAACTGGCCAGCGTCGCCGCCATCTTGCGGCCGACGAGGCCCGATTTCCCCATCCCGGTAACGATGACCCGGGACCGCGCGCCGGAAAGCATCTCGACGGCCCGGGCGAAATCCTCGCCCAGCCGCCCGACAAGCCCCTCGACGGCCCGGGCTTCCACGGTCAGGACCTCGCGGCCCGTCTCGATAATGTCCTTCTTCGTCATGGGCCTATCCGCCGGCTTCCTCGTCCAAGGCCGCCCGCAGGCGGAGCAGGGTCCGGAGCAGTCCTTTTAATTCCTTCAATTTCAGGGAGTTATGCTTGTCGGACAGGGCCCGCTCGGGGTCGTCGTGGATTTCGATGAAAACCCCGTCGGCGCCGGCCGCAACCCCGGCCTTGGCCATGAGCGGGATGACCTCGGCGTCTCCGCCCGAAGCCGTCCCCACGCCGCCCGGCCTCTGAACGCTGTGGGAGGCGTCGATGACGACCGGGCCGCCCCAGGCCTTCATGGCCGGGATGGAGCGAATGTCGACGACGAGGTTGTTGTAGCCGAAGAACGTACCCCGTTCGGTCAGCATGACGCGGTCGTTCCCCGCGTCCGCCGCCTTGTCCAGCGCGTTCTTCATCTCGAGCGGGGACATGAATTGCCCCTTCTTGATGTTGAGGGGGCGTCCCGTCCGGGCCGCGGCCAGAATGAGGTCGGTCTGGCGGCAGAGGAAGGCCGGGATTTGGATGATGTCCAAGACCGCGGCCGCCGGAGCGGCCTGGCCCGCTTCGTGGATGTCGGACAGGACCGGGACGACGGCTTCGGTCCGGACTTCGGCCAGGATCTCGAGGCCGGCTTCGAGGCCGGGACCGCGGAACGACGCGATCGACGAGCGGTTGGCCTTGTCGAAGGAGGCTTTGAAGACGCAGGGGACGCCGAGCTCGCCGCAGACGGCCTTGATCTCGCGGGCCAGGAACAGGGCGTGTTTACGGTTTTCGATAACGCAGGGGCCGCCGATGAGGAAGAGCGGGCCGCCGCCCAGGACGACGCCGCCCTCAAGATCGATGGCTTTTGAGACGGTGGGCATGGCTCGCTCCGATGAAGGCTTTGAAGAGCGGATGGGGCGTCAGGGGTCGCGACTTGAACTCGGGATGGAACTGGCAGCCCAGGAACCAGGGGTGGTCCCGCAGCTCGACGATCTCGATCAGCTTGTGCTCGAGGTTTCGTCCCGAGAAGACCATCCCGGCCAGGGCCAGACGCGCTTCGTACTCGGGATTGAACTCGTAGCGGTGGCGGTGGCGCTCCGAGATGGACGCGCTCCGGTAGGCCCGGAAGGCCAGCGTATTCCTCTCGAGGGCGCACGCGTAGCGGCCGAGCCGCATCGTGCCGCCCAGCTCGTGGTCACGCTTCAGCTCGCGCCACAGGAAGAACACCTTATGGGGCGCCTCGGGGTCGAACTCCGAGCTGTGAGCGCCCCTGAGGCCCGCGACGTTCCGGCTGAACTCGACGACGGCGCACTGCATGCCGAGACAGATCCCGAAGAACGGAACCTTGCGTTCCCGGGCGTAGCCCGCCGCGCGGATCTTGCCTTCGATGCCGCGCTGGCCGAATCCGCCCGGGATGAGGATGCCGTCCATGCCGCGCAGGGCCTTGGACGTCCGGTTCGATTCGCAGTCCTCCGACTCGATCCAATGGATGTTGATCCTGAGGTCATGGGCGACGCCGCCGTGCTTGAGGGCTTCCTTGAGGCTTAGGTAGGAATCTTGGAACCCGGCGTACTTGCCCACCACGGCGATATCGACGTCACCGGCCGGCTCTCTCATCTTGCGGACCAGCGTCCGCCAGCGCTCGGTGTTCCTTTTCTTGGCCGGCAGCCCGAGTCGCTTGAGGACGATGGCGTCCAGGCCCTCCTGGGCAAAGACGAGCGGGATCTCGTAGATGTTGTCGACGTCCTTGGCGGTGATGACCGCCTCGAGAGGAACATTGGTGAACAGGGAGATCTTGCTCTTGATGTCCGGGGTCAGAAAGCGGTCGGTCCGGCAGAGAAGAATATCGGGCTGGATGCCGATCGCCCGAAGCTCCTTGACGCTGTGCTGGGTCGGCTTCGTCTTGAGCTCGCCCGAGGTCGCGATGTAGGGGACGAGCGTGAGATGGACGAAGAGGGCGTTCTCTCCGCCCAGGGCCAGCCGCATCTGCCGTGTCGCCTCGAGAAAGGGCAGGCTTTCGATGTCGCCGACCGTCCCGCCGATCTCGACGATGACGATGTCCTTGCCTTCGGCCCCCGCCTCTAGGGCGCGCTTGATCTCGTCGGTGACGTGGGGGATGACCTGGACGGTCTTGCCCAGGAACTCGCCCCGCCGCTCCTTCCGGATGATCGTTTCGTAGACCTTCCCGGCCGTCCAGTTATTGGACTTGCCGGTCATCGTCGTCGTGAACCGCTCGTAGTGGCCGAGGTCGAGATCGGTTTCGGCGCCGTCGTCGGTCACGAAGACCTCTCCGTGCTGGAAGGGGTTCATCGTGCCCGGGTCCACGTTCAGGTAGGGGTCGAACTTCATCAGGCTGATCTTATAGCCGTGGCTTTCGAGGAGATTCCCGATCGACGCCGCAGCGATTCCCTTGCCCAGGGCCGACAGAACGCCTCCCGTCACGAAGATGTACTTAGCCATGCATCCTCTTCCTCAGAGCGGCCTCGACCTTGATTATATCGCCGGGCACGTCGACGCTCAAGGTCGCGTAGGCCGTCTCGACCATCTTAATGCGGTATCCGTTCTCGAGGACGCGGAGCTGCTCGAGCTTCTCGTCCTGCTCGAGCCGGGTCGGCCCCAGACTTGCGAAACCGTTCAGAAAGCTCTTCTGGTAGCCGTAGATCCCGATGTGCCTCAGGAAATGGGCGGCGGGGTCGTAGGGGATGGGCGCCCGGGAGAAATAGAGGGCGAAACCGTTCTTGTCGACCACGACTTTGACGACGTTGCGGTCGTGGATCAGGTTCAGCTCGGACGTCCGGACCATGACCGAGGCCATCGGCACGGATTCGTCCTGGAGCGCCTCGACGAGGCCGTCGATCAAGCCGCCCTCGATCAGGGGCTCGTCGCCCTGGATATTGACCACGATCGGCTCCTCGACGCCGAGGGCGGCCTCGGCGACCCGTTCGGTCCCCGACGGATGATGAGAAGAGGTCATGACCGCCTCTCCGCCGAAACTCTCGACCGCGGCAAAGATCCTCGCGTCGTCGGTGGCCACGATGACGCGGCTCAGGAGCCTGGCCGTCCGCGCGCCCTCGTAGACGCGCTGGATCATGGGCTTGCCCAGGATGGGGTGGAGCGGCTTCCCCGGGAAGCGGGTCGATTCGAAGCGGGCGGGGATGATTCCGGCCGCGCGCTTGACGTCGAGGCTCAAGCCTTGTCCTTTCCCTGGGCCTTGGGCGGAAGCGGTTGGTCGGTCGTCTGGCAGTTGGCTTCGAGGTAAGCCCCCTCTTCGACGACGAGCTTGGGCGTCACGATCGTCCCGATGACCCGGCCCTGGCCGTGAATCTCGACTTTGTCCTTGGCCTGGATCGTCCCTTTAACCTCGCCGTTGATGATGATGTGGGCGACGTGAATCTCGGCCTCGACCTTGCCCTTATCGCCGACGATGAGGGTGGCATCGGAGTTGATCTTTCCGTTGAGGCGGCCGTCGATACGGAACGCGCCCTTGAAATTCAGCTCGCCCCTGATCTCGGTGTCTTTATCGAAGAAGCCCGTGATCTTGTTCTCGTCGATTTCCTTCATGTCGATTTCATCCTTTCAGGCGCTTGAGGAGGCCGCAGAGCCGGTTGAGCTCCTCGAGCGAAAAATAGTGAATCTTGATGACGCCCGCTCCGGGGCGGCCCGAGATGACGACTTTCGTGCCCAGGACGCGGATGAGATCCTCCTGGACGGCCATCAGGTCGGCGTCGGAAGCGCGCTTCTTCCGGTCCTTTGGCTTGATCTTCCGGACCCCAACGATCTCCTCGGCTTCCCTGACGGAGAGCCCGCTCTTGATGATTTTTCGGGCCAGGCTCAGCTGCTCCTCGGGGCGCTCGAGGCCGATCAGGGCCCGGGCATGGCCCATCGAGAGCCGTCCTTCGCCGAGATGGTCCTGGATTTCCTTGGGGAGCTTCAGGAGCCGGAGATAGTTCGTGACCGAGGTCCTGTCCTTGCCGACCTTGTCGGCGACTTGGTCCTGAGTGTGACCGAGCTCCTGAATCATGCGCTGGTAGGCTATGGCGACCTCGAGCGGCCCGAGGTCCTCGCGGTGGAGGTTCTCAAGGAGCGAGATCTCGAGCTGTTGCTCTTTAGCGATGTGCCGGACCAGGACGGGAATCCTCTTCAGCCCGGCCTTGAGCGCTGCGCGCCAGCGTCTCTCGCCGACGATGATTTTATAGTGATCGTCCTCCGGCACCACGATGATGGGCTGGAGGACGCCGCTCTCCTTCATGGAACCGGCCAGCTCTCCGATCGCCCTCTCGTCGAAGCGCGAGCGGGGTTGGTCCGGGTTGGGCTTGAGCTTATCGATATCAATCTCCGCGTAGCGCTCATCCTTGATGACCCCGTAGCTCTCGGGGATGAAGGCGCCCAATCCCTTTCCCAATGCCTTCTTGTTCATCTTTGGAGCATCTCCTGGGCGAGGGACACATAGGCCTCGGCCCCTTTGGATTTTATATCATACAGCACGATGGGTAAACCGTAGCTCGGCGCTTCGGCCAGCTTAACGCTCCGGGGGATCACGACTTCGTAGACAACGCTCTTCAGAGTCTTCCGGATCTCCTCGGAAACCTGCTTGGACAGGTTGGTCCTTTCGTCGAACATAGTCAGGAGGACGCCCTCAATCCGCAGCGTCGGGTTCAGGTAAGTACGGACCTCATCCAGGGTGTGGAGAAGGTCGGGAAGTCCCTCCATGCAAAAAAATTCGCATTGGACGGGGATGAGGATCGAATCGGCCGCGGCCAGAGCGTTGAT
>JAFGBC010000083.1 GCA_016933355.1 Candidatus Aminicenantota bacterium | reverse complement strand
TCCGAGCTGAAGTCGATCAGGATCGGCAAAGCCGCCGTCTGGATCAGCTTGTGGAGCCGGTCGGGCGTCAGCTCGAGGACCGTTCCCGGGGCGGGCAGCGGGGTTTTACAGCGGCCGCAGACGACCGCCTTCCCCTGCGTTCCCGCCGGGTAATTGTTGGTCGCCCCGCACTCGGGGCAGCTGACCTTGATCTTATCCTTATCCGTCCCGTCCGTCATCTAGCCTCCCGTCACTTATGCTTCTTGGGGAAGGGCGGCGCGGGGGGGAGATCCCGCCCCTTGGCCTTGAGCTCGGCCAGGATGACCTCGATCGCCTTATCGAGCTGGTCGTCGATCCCGGCGAACTCGCGGGCCGGGTCGTTGTCGACGACGATATCGGGCTCGACGCCGCGGCCTTCGATGACCCAGTCCTTGCCGTCCTTGCTGTAGGGCGCGAACTCGGGCTTGTTGAGGACGCCGCCGTCCAGGAGCGGGAGGGTTCCGCGGATGCCGACGACGCCGCCCCAGGTCCGTTTGCCGATGAGCGGGCCCAGCCCCATCGTCTTGAAGCGATAAGGGAAGATATCGCCGTCCGAGGCCGAGAACTCGTCGCAGAGACAGACCTTGGGGCCGACCAGGAGGTCGGCCGGGTCGGGTCCCGGCGTCGTGTTGCGGGCGACCTCGATCATCACCATCTCCCGACGGAGACGCTCCAGGACCATCGGCGAAACGTTGCCGCCGCCGTTGCCGCGAACGTCGACGATCAGCGCTTTCTTGCGGAGCTGGGGATAGAAGCGGCGCACGAACTCGTTGAGGCCGCCGACGCCCATGTCGGGGATGTGGACGTAGCCGACCAGGCCGCCCGTCGCCGTCTCGACCTTTTCGGTCGTCCGCTGGACCCAGTCTTCGTAGTAGAGGGCGTTCTCGGTCGCCGTCGGGACGACGACGACCTCGCGGCTCCCCTTCTCGGCCGGGACAGCGTTGACCCGGAGCCGGACCTGGCGTCCGGCCGTGTTGACCAGGGCTTCCTGGACGTCGCTCAGGCCGTTGACGGGCGTCCCGTCGACCGCGATCAGATACTCCCCTTCGCGAACGTCGACGCCGACCTCGGTCAAGGGCGAGCGAAGCGCGGGATTCCAGTTGGCGCCGCGCAGGATGCGGGCGACCCGGTAATAGCCCGTGGCGGCGTCCCGCTCGAGTCGGGCGCCCAGCATGCCCATCGCGAGGCGCGGGACCCGGGGCAGGTCCCCGCCGCCGACGTAGGTATGTCCGGCGCTCAGCTCGCCGATGAGCTCCCCGATGACGTAGGTCAGGTCGGCCCGGTGGGCGGCGGCCCGGGCCAGCGGGGCGTAGCGGAGGCGGAGGGCCTCCCAATCGACGCCGTGCATGTTCGGGTCGTAAAAGAAATCCTTCATCTGCCGCCAGCACTCGTCGAAGATCTGGTCCCATTCCCGGCGCAGGTCGAGGACAACCTCCAGACCGCCGAGGTCGAGCTTCTCGTCGAGCTTGACCGGCGTCTTGGCGAGGTCGATGATGGCATAGCTCCGGTCCTTGGCGACCAGCATCTTTTTCAGGTCGGTCGAGATCTCGTAGCCGTCGACCGCCCCGAGGTCGGTCTCCTTGAGGTCGGTCAGGCTGTACATCTTCAGGGACGCGGCCGTGTCCCGGTCCCCCCGCTTGAGATAGTACACGGTATCGCCGACGGCGCTCACCTGGCCGTAGCCGGCGACCTCGATCGGGAGGGCGATGATCCGCCCCTTGATCCCGTCGGCGTCGACTTTGACGGCCGGAACCGCGGCGGCCTCGGGCTTGGCGTCTTTATCGCCCTTGGCCTTGGATTTGCCGGCCGTCGCGGCGGGCTCCTCCTTCTTGACGGCGACCTCGTCGCTCTTGGGCTCGAACGGGGATTTCGTCGCCTTGGCCAGGGCCAGGAGGTAGACCCTGGACATGGACCGGTAGGCATGGTTCCACTCGGTCCGGCTGAAGACGGGGTTGAAGTCGCGGTCGGAGACGAAGACGACGTACTTCCCGTCCGACGAGAAGGCGGGCCCGTTGGATTCGTACCAGCCGTCCGTCGCCTCGATCCGCTCCTTCGACGTGAGCGAGTAAAGGAAGATCCGGGTCATCGGCTCGGTCATGGGCCGGGCGTAGACGATCCAGCGGCTGTCCGGCGACCAGGCGTAGTCGGTAATCTCCCAGCGTTCGGCCTTGTCGACCTCGACGACCCTCCGGGTCTTGACGTCGACGTATTGAAGGCGGAGCTTCTTGTCGGACCAGAGGAGTTTCGTCCCGTCCGGAGACCAGAGGATCTGATACTTGTAGGTGTCGCCGTTCTCGGTCAGCTGGCGCGGCGGGGCGGAGCCGTCCGCCGCCGTGACCCAGACCTCGTCCGTCCCGGACTTGTCCGAGATGTAGGCCACCCACCGTCCGTCGGGCGACCACTTGGAGTTCCGCTCATGAACGCCCGGCGTCCGGGTCAGGTTGCGGGCGTTTCCGTACTTGGCCGGGACCGTGAAGACATCGCCCCGGGCGCCGAACAGGGCCCTCTTGCCGTCGGGCCCGATCTCGAAGTTCGTGACCTGGTCGCCGACCTTGGCCAACCGCGTCCGTTCCCAGAGGCGGTCGTCGGCGATCACGATGGGAACCTTGGCTGTCTGCTCGGAGGCGAGGTCGAAGCGGTAGATATAACCGCCGTTCTCGAAGACGATCGCGTCCGGACCGAGCGAGGGGAACTTGACGTCGAACTCGGTGAAGCTCGTCAGCCGGCGGGTCGTCTTGGCCTTCAGGTCGTAGACAAAGAGGTTCATGCGCCGCGCGTCGTCGCGGTCGGACAAGAAGTAGATCCGGTCCCCCGCCCACATCGGGATGATGTCCAGGGCCGGGTTGTCGGTGACGTTTTCGACCGTCTTCTTCGCGAAATCGTAGATCCAGACGTCGTCGGCCATGCCGCCCCGGTAGCGCTTCCAGGTCCGGAACTCGCGGAAGATCCGGTTGTAGGCGAGCTTGTCGTCGCCGGGGGAGAACGAGCAGAAGCCGCCGCGCGGCAGCGGGATCTGTTCGGGCCGGCCGCCCTCGGCCGGCACGAGGTAGAGCTGGCCGTTGAAGTCGTTCCACTCCGTCATCCGGGAGCGGAAGACGATCTTCTTCGCATCGCGCGTCCAGCCCATGACCAGGTTATTGGGCCCCATCCGGTCCGAGATGTCGTCGCGGCCCAGCGTCGGCGTATAGGTCAGCCGCTTGGGCACGCCGCCTTGGGCGGGGACGAGATAGACCTCGCGATTGCCGTCGTACTCGCCGGTGAAGGCGATCCACTTCCCGTCCGGCGAGAAGCGGGCGAAGCACTCGTAGCCGGCGTGGCCGGTCAGCTTGCGGGCGATCCCGCCCGCGACCGGGACCGTGTAAAGGTCGCCGGCGCTCGTGAACACGATCTGCGTCGCGGACGCGGAAGGGAAGCGGAGCAGCCGCGCCTCCTCCTGGGCGGCCGCCGGCGACGCGACGGCAAAGCCCAGGGCCAGGCAAACGATCAGGATCGAAACGGCGTTTCGGGCGTTCATCAGGCCTCCTAAGACCGAAAGAGTTTTTACTATAGCAAAATCCGGCTAGGGAATCCGCTCTTTTTTCCGCGTCGCTTCGAGGAGCGCCCGCCGCTTGGCGGCCGGGAAGCGCTCGATTGCGTAGCGGAGGGCCGTGCGCGGGACGGCCGGACCGTGCGCGCGCAGGAACGCTTCGAGGGCCCCCATGTCGGCCTTGCCCGCCTCGCGCAGGAGCCAGCCGGTCGCCTTGTGGATCAGGTCGTCCCGCGACCCGAAATGAGCGCGGGCCATGGCATAGGCCTTCGGCGTGAATTCGGCCCGCTTGGCGAGCTTGATGTACGAGACGAGCGAGCCGCGCCGGACCCAAAGGTTGGGATGGACGGCCCAGGCCTTGATTTTCGTCCGGAGCTCGGGATAGGCGACGAGGAGGGCGCCGACCGCGTCCGGACAGAGGATGTCGACCGAGGCCCAGTTGTCGAGGAGGTCGGCCGCCAGCCAGCCCTTGATCTTATCGAACAGGCTCTTGGGAAAGCCCTTCTTGAAGCGGAGAAGCATCAGCGCGCCCAGGCCTTTGAACTCGAGCTCGGGCCGGCGGAAGACGATGTCGCCCAGCGCGACGGCCTCGGCCGCGGACCAGGCGCCCTTGACCTTGAGGTAGAGCCCGGCGGCGATCTCCCTGGCCTCGGGCGACGACAGGCCGAAGCAGCGGACCCGGTCCTTGAAGTATTTCTGCGCTTGCGCGGCCCGGGCCGGGTTCGCCTTGGCGCGATAGAGCCGGGCGGCCTCCTCGGCGATCCGGCGCGGGGACGGAATACTCTTATTCATGGACGGCTCCTTTCGTCAGGCGAATTTCGAAAAGACCTGATTGGAGAGGAGCCAGCGCTCCTCGGGAATCGCCAGCCGGTCTCCCTCCGTCTCCAGCCAACCCTCGGCCGCCAGCTCCGCGATCGTCTGGTCGAACAGCTCACGGACGTCGACCCCGATTCGGGTCCGAAGGTCGGACGTCCGGACGCCTTCGCGCAGCCTGAGCCCGAAGATGAGCGCTTCGGACGCCAGCCGGACGGGGTCGAGCCGGACAACCTCCGCCCTCGGATCTTCCCCGGCCCGCAGAGCGCGGGCCCAGCCTTCCAGGTCCTCTCGGTTGCACCAGCGCTCGCCGCTGATCCGGGAACAAGCGGAAGGGCCGACGCCGATAAAGGGCTCGCTGCGCCAATACTTCAGGTTATGGAGGCAGCGGCGGCCGGGACGGGCGTAATTCGAGATCTCGTAATGCTCGTAGCCGAGCTCCTTCAAACCCCGGCCGATGTCCTCGTAGGCGGCGGCGACGGCATCCTCGTCGGGAGGGTCGGCGTCGAGGGCGGACGCGATGGGAAGCCCCGCGGTCTCCTCGAGGATGTAGACCGAAACGTGGTCGGGCCCGAGCCGGCGGACGTTGTCCAGAATCTCGGCCGGCCGCTGCCGCCCCTCCCCCGGCAGGCCGATCATGAGGTCGATACCGATGTCCTCGAAACCCGCCCCGCGGCAGGCGTCGTAGAAGGCCAGCGCTTCCGAAGCCGTATGGTCCCGGCCCAGGACCCTCAACAAGCGATCCTCGAAGGATTGGACGCCGAGGCTGAGACGGCTCACGCCGGCCTCTTTCCAGGCGGCGAGCCGGAGCCGATCGATGCGGCCGGGGTTGACCTCGAGCGTGAACTCGCGGAGGTCCGCCCCCGGGAGGCGCCGGATGCGAGCGGCCAGCTCCAGGATCATATCCGGCTCCATGAGAGACGGCGTTCCGCCGCCGACATAGAGCGTATCGATGGCCTGGCGGCGCGGGGTCGCGCCGTCGAGCTCGATCTCCAGGCCGGACCTCCAGAGACCGATCCGCGCGCCGTCGCCGGGGCCGCTGGCAAAATGGCAGTAGGGACACTTCGTCCGGCAGAACGGAAAATGGACGTAGAGGCCGGCGGCGCTCATTCCGCCGACCATGATAGACTACGTCGTCCCGCCGCGGCAATCGGGAAAAAGAGCGGCGCCCGTCCGCCGGGACGGGCGCCGGGGGGGAGAGGAATCCTCAAGCCCTTGGCGTTTGAGTTAGGACGTCATTCGTAGTGGATCGTCGCGCCGTGGAAGCGAACCCGATCGCGCTTGATGTTGTTGAAACGGACGAGCAGCGTGTAGCTGAACAGGTTGTTGTTGACGACCGCGTCGGCGATCGCGTCCGTCTCGAGCACGTTCCGGGAGGGGTCGATCGGGAGGCCCTGGCTGGAGACCTCGGCCAGCTTCCGGACGGCGCCGGAGGCCATGTTCTGACGAAGCAGGGCCACCCGGATATCCTGGATGATGGAGCACCCCAGGTCCGTATAATGGACGGTCAGGGACTTGATCCGCGCGCCGTGGGGAAGGAAGAGCGGCGCGTAGTTCTCCCGGTCATAGCGGTTATTGAAGTCGACGTTCGTGTAATAGAATTCGCCGTTCGTCGCGACCCAGGCCAAGTCTCCGTCGACCCGCGAGGCCGGCCGGAACTCGGCCGGGGAAACGGACAGGGTTTTGAGCTCCGCGGCCGCCGCCGAGAGCGACAGCCCGCCCGCCGATAAAAGCAGCCCGATCGCAAACAAGCTTTTGATGCGTGGGAAAGTCATGGTTTTCCTCGACGACGGCGCCCTCATTGGTAGCGGATCTTCGCGCCGAGAAAGCGGAGCCGGTCGATCCCGTCAGCGAACAGGACGGTCAAGGCGTAGGAATAACGGTCGTTGTCGACGACCGCGTTACCGATCGTGAGATCCTCGACCGTCCGCCGCTCCGGACGGCAATCGACGCCGGCCGTCGTCGCCTTGGCCATCGCCTGGATCTTGCCCGTGGCCATGTCGTGACGCGTCAAGGCCACGACCAGCTCCTGCTCCTTGCCGCAAGCGTTATCGATGTAATAGACGGTCAGGCTCTTGATCCGGGCCTGGTGGGGAAGACTGAGGGGCGCGTAGGCGTAGCCGTCGACCGGAGCCGAAAGGTTATTGGCGAAGTAGAAAGCGTCGGCGGTCATGACCCAGGGAAGGGCGTTGTTCCTGAAGCCGGCCGGCTGGAGGGCCGAAGGCGGAATCGAAAGAACCTTGACCGTCGTCTGCGCGGACCCAGAGGGAGCTCCTCCCAAAAGGGCCAGGGAGAGGACGGCCAGAGTCGAAACAGACCGCATTTTATGTAACATCAGACATGAACCTCCATATACTAGAATTCCTATCTGAATAATAATATATTGACCGGCGTCTGTCAAGGGTTTTTTCGGCCGATTGGGAACGGCGCCGCGCGTACCCTTCCGGTTGCCGCGTCAGACCGCGATAACGTCCGTCTCGTAATTCACGTTCAGGGCGATGATGCCGGGCGCCTTCCCGAATTTGCGGACGTAGTGGACTTCGATGTCCTGGCTCAGCCCGGCCAGGACGTCCTTACGGGCCAGGACGACGGCGCAACCGCCGAATCCCGCCCCCGTCAGGCGGGCTCCGCTCGCCCCCGAGGCCCGGGCCGTCTCGACGATGAAGTCGAGCTCCTCGCAGCTGACCTCGTAGTCCTCGCGCAGGCTCCGGTGGGACTCGAAGAACAGCCGCCCGACGTTCTCGGGGTCGTCCTCCTTCATAGCGCGGACCGCGTCCAAGACGCGGGCGTCTTCGGAGACGACGTGGCCCGCCCTCCGCCTGACGGCGTCGGGAAGATCGTCCTTGTAGCGGTTGAACATGGCCAGGTCGACGTCGCGCAGAGCTTTGACGCCGGGCGCCTTGGCCTGGAAAAGCCTGACCGCCTCTTCGCATTCGGCCCGCCGCTGGTTGTAGGCGGACCGGGCCAACTCGCGCTTGACCTTGGTGTCTACGATAAGCAGCCCGTGCTTGGCCAGCCGGAGCGGGACGTTCTCATAGCCCAGGCTCCGGCAGTCCAGGAACAGGGCGTGGCCTTTTCGGCCCAGGCGGCAGACGAACTGGTCCATGATGCCGCAGGCGACGCCGACGAACGTGTTCTCCGCCTCCCGGCCGAGGACGGCCGCCCGGACCGGGTCCAGGCCCAGCCCGAAGGCCTTGTCCAGGGCGAACGTCGTCGCGACCTCGAGGGCGGCCGACGAGCTCAATCCCGAGGCGATCGGAACGTCGCCGCAAACGACGCCTTCGCTCCCCCCGATTCCGCAGCCGGCCTCGACCAGGACCTTCATCACACCCTTGATATAGTTGGACCAGTGCGGGCCTTCGCTTCTCCTAATATCATCCAGCTCCCAGGTCGCCCGGTCCTGAAAGTTCAGCGAATAGTAAGCGCAGCTTCGGTCGCTGCGGGGCCGGACCGCGATGTAGACGGCCCTGTTGATGGTCGTCGGGAAGACGTAGCCCTCGTTGTAATCGGTGTGCTCGCCGATGAGGTTGACCCGGCCCGGCGTTCGGACCAGGGTCAGGCCTTCCGGGCTCCCGAATTCCCTCTTGAAGACGTCGACGACCTGGCTGACGATCTCGCTCTGCGTTTTATCGAGCACGCGGGTCTCCTTAGCCTTCGGTTGTCAGAATCGGCTGTTGCGTCCATTGATACCATCCGCCCCCGGCGATGTCAAATGCCAGAACCCGTCCCCTCCCCCGGCAGCCGAGCGCGGGACGCCGACGGCGCAGGGACGGAGCGGATGGGAACGAGACCTGCCGCCGGCTTATCTCCGCGGCGCTTCGACCCGGGTCCGTATGATCTTGACGACCAGGTCCGCGGTCGGGTCGGGACAGCGGACGTATTCCGTGGTGACCCCGTCGGGGTCGATGACCTTCTCGTAAGGCGTCCCCTCGTATCTCCAGGGAAGCGTCCCGCCGAACTCGAGGATCCGGACGAAGTCGTTGAGGCTTCCCCTCAGCCAAGGGCAGACCTTGCCCCAATCCTCGGGATAATGAAAGACATCCCCCTTCTTATGGCACCACGAATCCGGGCGCGCTTCGTAGATCTCGAGGTCGATCCGGTAGAACTTGCGGTCCGGGAGCGCGGCCGGCGTCTCCGGGCTCGTCGGCTTCGCCGGCGCGGTCTGCGCTCCGGCCGCCGCCCCCCACCCTGCGGCGCCTATGATCGTCGCCAGCCCGCAGCCCGCGTGTCCCACGAAATCGCGTCGTTTCATATCCTCCTCCTGACGTAGACGTTCAGCCTACAGACCGAACGTAAGCGAAAGTCCCCGAACGGAACGCCCGCCTCCGCGGCCTTCCCTTCCGCGATCGCGCGCGCTTCGGCCAGGATCTTCGCGCGGAGAGCCGCGTCCCCGACGAAGGTCTCGATGAGATGGATGTAGTCTTCGAACGAGCGTTCGATGAAGAGCCTCTCCTCGACGGTCATGCTCAGCCCGCAGCGCGACGCGGATTTCAGCGCTGCGTAGGCTTTCGCCTGGATGGCCGTCTCGTCGCCCGTCAAACGGGTGATCTCGGCGTAGGGGCTCTCGGCGGCGACCGGTTCCACGAACACCGCCCGGCCGCCCGGCTTGAGGACCCTGGCGCCCTCGCCGAGGGCGGCCTCGAGCCTGTCCCCGGCGACGTGGTGCAGGCTCGCGAAGTAGAGCAGGACGTCCGCGCTCTCGGTCCTGAACGGCAGCCGTTCCGCTCCCGCGATCACGTAGCGCTCTCCGCCGGCTTTGGGAACCGCCGCGGCTTTCGCCAGCATCTCGGCCGTATCGATGCCCGTGACCGAAGCCCCTTGCCGCGTCGCCCAACGGACCAGGTCTCCCTCGCCGCAGCCGATGTCGTAGACCGTCTGGCCGGGCCAATCGCCGTGCGGAGAAACGGCTTCGTCCGCCGTGAAGATTCTGCGCATCACCACACTCCCGGGATCAACCGAAACCGGACCTGTTCCAGGTCGTCCCGATATCCCGCGAGCTCGGCGGCCAAGGCTTTTTCTTCGCTCCGGATGCGCATGACGATACCGGGGACGATGCCGAAGGCGGGCAGGACGGCCCAGACGGAGCCGAGCGCCAGCGGCGTCACCACGTACATCAGGATGACGCCGACATACATCGGATGGCGGACGACGCGGTAAGGGCCGGTGTCGATTACCCTCTGAGAAGACGCCACCTCGACGATGCGGGAGGCATAGCTGTTTTCTTTGAAGACGCGGGCGATCAGGCCGTAGCCGGCGAGGACGACGATCAAGGCCGCAACGACGACGGCCGGAGGGACGGAGGACCAACCGAGACGCCGGTCGAGACCGGGGAGGATGAGCGCGGCCAGCATGGAGACGCTGCTGAACCCGACGATGAATCCCTGCTCCTTCTTCTTTTCCTTCGTCCTCAAGCGCCGCTCCAGGAGGGCCGGATCCCTCCGGATGAGATAGGCCAATATGAAGGTCATCGGTACCAATAAGACTCCGATGTAGGCCCAGGCCTGCCAGTAGCTCAAGGTCCCCGCCGTTCCGAAAAAGACCGCCCCCAAGACGAGGAAAGCCGGCGCGAATCGAGCGACGGCCGCCTTCCCGAGCCGTCTCCGGTCAACTCCTTGATCCTCTCTTTCGTTCCGTTCGATCGTCATGGCAATCTCCGCGGCGACGGTTCCCTATTATAAAACGAAAACCAGGCCGGATGTGTTATCCGACTATTGAAAGATAAGGTCCGCCTCGGATCAAAACGGATTACCCGGAGCGTCAAGTGACATGACGAACCGCCTGTCCGAGCCCGGAGGTTGACAACGACGGCAATCGTTCATAATCTGAAGACAATATGTCGCGGGATTCGCCGGGGAGGACTTCATGAAACGCACAGGACGCATCCTATCGATCAGCAGCCTCGCCGCCGCGTGCATGCTGATGGCGGCCCCTCTCCTCCTCTCCCAGGACGCGGGCGCGGCCGGCTGGCTCCGCGTCTTCGGCGTCAAGGCCGATAACAGGACGGTCCGAGGCGGCTCCTCCTTCTGGGCCGGATACCTGGTCGGGACGGCGGTCGTCCCGGCCGAGGACGGCGACTACCTCGTCGCCGGATATGTCAAGGCCTATGAGGGGCACCCGGTCGAGCTCGCCGTCCTGAAGATCGACCCGGCCGGCGATATCGTCTGGTA
>JAFGBC010000290.1 GCA_016933355.1 Candidatus Aminicenantota bacterium | reverse complement strand
CCTGACGAACTACATCGAGAGCGAGGCGGCCGTCTCCGTCATCCCCGACCCGTTGACCCGCATGACCTTCGTCCATTTCTCGGTCGCTCCCCAGACCGTGGCCATCGACTACTACGAGCCCCAGGACCGCTACTACTGCAGCTTCCGGCTCGACGTCAGCTTGCGCCGCGGCGAGACGATCCTCTTCCAGTACAACCGGGACTACGCGCTGTACTTCAGCAAGGAGGAGATCGGCCGGGTCCAGGCCAACGGCCTGTCCATCGAAGACTGCTTTCCGGCCGCCGAGGGGCGCTACAAGATGTCCATCCTCCTCCAGAACGCGGTCGGCAAGGAGTTCACCGTCGTCGAGCGGGAGATCGAGGTCCCCGGCGAGCCGGCCGGGCCCAAGCTCTTCGGGCCTTTCCTCGGCTACCGGACCGAGAGCTACCCGGCCGACCTCCAGGTGCCCTTCAAGATCCTGGAACGCAAGATCACCGTCGACCCCAGTCAGACCTTCGGAAGGGGCGACGCCGTCGTCTTTGCCTTCAACCTGGGCCGCTTCGACGAGGCGCTGCGGGAGGGGGAGGTCCGCGTCCGCGTCCAAGGGCTGAGGGAGCGGGCGCCCGTCCAGAAGGCCTACACGATCCGTCTCCGGAACGAACAGCCGGGCCGGATGCTCGCGCTCGGCCAGACGATTCCCGCCGGCGAGCTCGAGCCGGACTACTACCGGATCGTCCTGACGCTGGTCGACGGCGCGGGCGCCGTCCTGGACGAGACCTCGGCCAACTTCATCGTCACCCCGGAGCAGGCGATCGGACACCCGATCTCCAACTCCAAGGCCGTCCCCGCTTCGAACCAGTTCCTGTACGCGTTCATGCTGGCCAACCAGTACGACAAGGCCGGCGACGACGCCCGGGCCGAGGCCTTTTTCGAGCGGGGACTGGCCCGGAACCCGGGCTACATGAGCGGCGCGCTGTGGTACTCCCAGTTCCTGGTCAAGGTCGGCAAGTTCGACCGCGCCCTGGAGATGCTCGAGCGCCTCAAGGACGACGGGGCGAAGGCCTTCGAGTACGCTTACCTCAAGGGCATGGCCCTCATGGGCCAAGGGCTCTACCCCGAGGCCATCGTCAGCTTCACGGCCGGGAACCGGATCTACAACAGCGACGTCCGGCTCCTGAACGCGCTGGGCGTCAGCTACCAGAAAACGGGCCAGAAGGCGCAGGCCCGCGACGCCTTCCGGGCGTCGCTCCGTCTCAACCCCGAGCAGCCGGAGGTCCGGAAGCTCCTGGCCGAGGTCGAGAAGCGTCCCTGAGCGGCGCTATTTCACTTCGAAGGCGACCTGCTTCTCGATCTTGAGGCCCGAGATGTTGTCGGTGATGGTGACGAGGAGCGTGTAGGCGCCGGCGGCCAGGTCCCGCTGCTCGCTGGTCTCGCCCTTCTCCGACTTGATGATGACCGTCTGTTTCAGGGGGAGCGGCTGCGAAACGAGCGGGGAGTCGCTGGCCTGAGCCTCATAGCGAATGGCCGTCTCCTCGCCTTTCTTGACCTCGTAGCCGATCTTGAGGTCGTATCTCTGGGAGTCGTTGGGGCGCAGGCCGAAGACGAAGAAGAAGATGTCGAGGTTCTCGCCGACGGCGAAGACGTTCTCGGCCTTGGGCCGCATCTTCAGGATCGAGTAGGTGAAGACGCCTTTGTGGATTTCGACCCGGCTCTCGGGGGCCTGCATCTGCTCGACGTCCTGGGCGAAGAAGATCGGCGTCGTGTCGAGCTTGTCGACGAAGGAGCCCGGGTTGGGGGTTTCGATCTCGATGTAGTTCGTCCCGATCCGGGTCAGGTCCGGCGAAGTGACGGCCATCGCCAGCATGTAGCGTCCGGACGGGAGCGGGTAGCCGAACGAATAGGATTCGACCTTCTCGGGGTCGTAGCCGGCGGCGGGCGTTTCGATCACGGCCGGCGCGTAGATTTCCTTGACCGTCTGGAGCTTGCCGTCCTGGGCGATCGTTGAAAACCAGAGGAAGACGTTGAACTTGGCCTGGAGGGGCCCGGCGGGCGCCGGGGCGGGGGCTTCGGCGACGGGCTCGGCCGCGGCCGGAGCGGCGGGCTCGATCGGCGCCGCGGCCGCGAAGCCCAGGTCGGCGTTCTTGATCTTGAAGTAGACGACGTTATGAAGGCTGTCCCGGGCCGGCAGGTAGAGGTGACGACTGAAGCTGAAGGGGATGTCCTGGCGGGCTTCGCGGGTCAGCATCCCTTCCTGAAGAATCGACTTGACCTGCGGCGGGATGAAGATCCGCTGATCGGCTTGTCCCTTGGCCTTGTCCTGGGCGGAGAGTCCGATCGTTCCGCAGACGAGCATCGCGAGCAGGACGACCGCAAGAGCGTGCTTGGCTTTCATGTTTCCTCCTCTTTCGAGTTGACCTTTAAACATCTGCGGATCGTCCTCTCTCCAGCAATCCCAGTATGTCTATTGGTGAAACGAGATATTAGCAGAAATCGTGGCCTTTTTTCAAGAGTTTCCTATTTCCGGCCGCCTTGTGTAAAATGAGAGCGGTGACCATGAAAACGCGGGCGAAGCGGGCGGCGGTCGCCGCGGTCGCTCTGGTCCTGGCCCTGGGGCCGGGGGCGGCCCAAGGCGGCGGAGCCCGCCCGAACGTCCTCCTCGTCACCGTAGACACGCTTCGGGCCGACCGGCTGGGCTGCTACGGGGCGACCGCCGTCCGAACGCCGGTCGTCGACGCCCTGGCGCGCCGCGGCGTTCTTTTCGAGCAGGCGTTCGCCCAAACGCCGACGACCCTGCCCTCGCACGCCACGATCCTGCTGGGCGTGGGACCGCTCGTCCACGGCGTCCACGACAACGCAAATTTCGTCGTGAGCCCAGAATGTCCGACGCTGGCCGGGCATTTGAAGAGCGCGGGCTATGCCACGGCGGCCGTCGTCGGCGCCTATCCCCTGGATTCCCGGTTCGGCCTGACCTCCGGGTTCGACCTGTATGACGACGACTACGGGCGGCAGAAGTTCGAGCAGGCGACCTATGTCGAGCGGCCGGCCGGAGACGTCGTGGCCGTCGCGCTGGACTGGCTTTGGGGCCGGGCCGCGCCCTGGTTCCTCTGGGTCCATCTGTTCGACCCCCACGCTCCCTACGCTCCGCCCGAGCCGTTCCGGTCCGAATACGGGGACGATCCCTACGGCGGGGAGGTCGCCTTCGCGGACCAGGCGCTGGGGACGCTCTTCGAGGCGCTGGAGCGGAGCGGGCAGGCGGACCGGACGCTGATCGTCCTGACGGCGGACCACGGCGAGTCTCTCGGAGAGCACGGCGAGGAGACCCATGGATTCTTCGCCTACAACGCGACGCTCCGGGTGCCCCTGATCGTCGCGGCGCCGGGCGGCCCGCGCGGCCGGCGGGCCGGCCTCGTCAGCCATGTCGATATCTTTCCGACGGTTTGCGACCTCGTCGGCCTCAAGAAGCCGGGTTTCCTCCAGGGGGCGTCGCTCGTGCCCTTAATGAAGGGAAAGAGCCCGGCCGCCCGGACGCTCTACTTCGAATCCCTCTATCCCTACTACAGCCGGGGCTGGGCGCCGCTGACGGGCACCATCCAAGGCCGCGAGAAGTTCATCGCCTCTCCCATCCCCGAGCTCTACGATATCGTCCGCGACCCGGGCGAGACAGAGAATCTGGCCGGGGCGACCGCGCTCGCCGCGTATCAGCGCCGCCTGGACGAGATCGTGCGCTTGGAGTCGAGGGCGTCCGCCGCCCGGGCGGCGGACGCGGCGGACCGGGCGACGCGCGAAAAGCTCCGGAGCCTGGGCTACATCTCGAGCGGGAGCGCTCCGCGGAAGACGGCGTTCGGCCCTGCCGACGACGTCAAGACGCTCCTTCCCTTTCACAACAGGGCGGTGGCCGCTCAAACGCTGCTCAAGAACGGCGACGCCGCGGGGGCGGAGAAGCTGCTGCGGGACATCCTGGCCGAAAGGGACGACATCGACATCGCCTACACGAGCCTGGCGGCCGTTCACAAGGCCGGGAACAGGATCGAGGACGCCCTCGAGGTTTTGAGGCTGGGGACGGAGAAGCTTCCCGACAACTACGAGATCTTCCTGACGCGGATCAGCGCCCTGACCGCGGCCGGCCGGTACGCCGACGTGATCGGCGCCTTCGAATCCGCCGCGCTTCCCCGTCAGGACCTCGACCCCGAGATCTGGAATCAGCTCGGCATCGCCTACGTTCGGACCGGGAACGCGGCCCAAGCCGAGGCCGCGTTCGAGAAGGCGCTGGCGCTCGACCCCGACCACCCGGCCGCCCTGTCCAACAAGGGAACGCTGTTTCTGTCGCGGGCCCTGGCGACGGGCGAGAGCGAGCTGCTGGAGAAAGCGGCGGCCTGCTTCGCCCAGGCGGCCGCGGTCGACCCGTCCTACGCGCCGGCCTATAACGGGATGGGCGCGGCTCTCAGGAGGAAGGGGGATATCTCCGGGGCTGTCGCCGCCTGGGAAAAGGCGCTGGCCCTCGACCCCGCCTCCGGAAACGCGCTCTATAACCTCGGGGTCGCCTACTTGGAGCAGGGAAGGAACGCCGAGGCGCGCGAGCTGCTGCTCCGCTATCAATCGCGCTTCGCGTCGTCCCTGCCGCCCGACGAGCGCGCCCGGCTCGAGGCGCTGATCCGTCGCGCCTCCGAGAAGTAATTCCGGG
>JAFGBC010000082.1 GCA_016933355.1 Candidatus Aminicenantota bacterium | reverse complement strand
GACCTCAAAATCCGGCTGGGCGATATGTTCCCCAAGGTCGTCGGCCTCGTCGTCCGGCCGCGCCGGCGCGGGAAGCCGCGCCTTCTCGCCTGGCCCGACGTCGAAAGCCTGAGCGGCCGGACCATCGTCCTTAAGCCGGGCGCAGAGACCCGGCTGGCCCCCGTCGCGTCCGGACAGGACGAGATTCTCCTCCGCGAGGAGCTCCTCGACAAACAGGTCGTCGACACCTCGGGCGCCCGGATCGAGCGCGTCAACGACATCCACTTCCTGATCGTCGACGAGGAGTTGCTGCTTGTCCACGTCGAGATCGGCATCCGGGGCATTCTGCGCCGGATGGGCTGGCTGCGCGCGATCGACGCCCTGACGAACTGGCTGTTCGCCTTCCGGTTCCAGGACAAGCTCGTCTCCTGGAAGACGGTTCAGCCCCTGGCCAGCGACCCGCTCAAGAAAGCCCTCAAGCTCGACATCCGCCTCAAGCGGCTCCATGCGCTCCACCCCTCGGAGCTGGCCGACATCCTCGAGGACCTCGACCAGGAGTCCCGGACCCGGATCTTCAAGGCCCTCGACCTCCAGACGGCCGCCGAAACCCTCCAGGAGGTCGACCCCAAGCTGCAGCTCTCGCTCCTCGAGTCGGCGCCCGCCGAGCAGGCGTCCGACATCCTGGAGGAGATGGACTCGGACGAGGCGACCGACCTCCTGGCCGACCTGCCCGAGGAGAAGCAGCAGAGGCTCATCCAAACCCTGGAGAAGCCCCACCGCCAGATCATCGAAGAGCTGCTGGCCTTCGAGGAGGGGACGGCCGGGAGCATCATGACCAAGGATTACGTCGCGGTCGGGGCGGACCGGACGATCGGGGACCTCTTCGACGAGATCAAGAAAACGAGCCATCCCCTGGAGAGCATCGCCTACCTCTACGTCATCGACGCCGAGGACAAGCTGGTCGGCGTCCTGACCCTCCGCCATCTCCTCCTCTGCGCCCGCGACGCGGCCTTGGCCCCGCTCATGAACACCCACCTCGTCAAGGCCCGGACGGATGACGACGTCGACGACGTCGCCGACCTGTTCCGCAAGTACAAGTTCATGGCCCTCCCGGTCGTCGACGCCGAGAACCGCCTGCGCGGCATCATCACGCTGCGCGACATCGTCGAGTCGCAGGAGGCGATATGAGCGCGGGCCGCGGCGGTCTCCGCGGCCGCTGGAAGATCGTCCTCGCCTTCCTGGCCGTGGCCGGCCCGGGGATCATCACCTCCAACGTCGACAACGACGCCGGCGGCATCGCGACCTATTCCATGGCCGGCTCCCACTTCGGCTACGGCCTCCTCTGGTCGCTCCTCCCGATCATGGCCGCCCTCATCATCATCCAGGAGATGAGCGTCCGGATGGGGGTCGTGACCGGCAAGGGCCTCTCCGACCTGATCCGCGAACGGTTCGGCGTCAAGATCACGGTCTACCTGCTCTTCGGCGTCATCCTGACCAACTTCGGGAACGTCATCGCCGAGTTCGCCGGCGTCGCCTCGAGCCTCGAAATCTTCCGCGTCTCGCGCTTCCTCTCGGTCCCGGCCAGCGCCGTCCTGGTCTGGCTCCTCGTCGTCAAAGGGACGTACCGCTCGGTCGAAAAGGTCTTCCTGTTCGCCTGCCTCTTCTATGTGACCTATCTCATTTCGGGCGTCCTGGCCCGGCCCGACTGGGCCGAGATCGGCCGGAGCGTCGTCGCCCCCAGCCTGGACCTGTCGGGCGGGCGGATGGGGATGCTGGTCGGCCTGGTCGGGACGACGATCGCGCCCTGGATGCAGTTCTACCTCCAGGCGGCCGTCGTCGAGAAGAACATCGGCGTCAAGGAATACAAGCACGCCCGGCTCGACGTCGTGCTGGGAAGCATCGTCGTGACGGTCGTGGCCGGGTTCATCGTCCTGACCTGCGCGGCGACCTTGTTCAAGGCCGGCATCCGGGTCGAGACGGCCGCCGACGCCGCTCTCGCCCTCGCCCCCCTGGCCGGACAGTACTGCTCGGCCCTGTTCGCGTTCGGGCTGCTTAACGCCTCCCTGTTCGCCGCCTCGATCCTTCCGCTCTCGACGGCCTTCCTCGTCTGCGAGGGGATGGGCTGGGAAAACGGGGTCAACAAAAAGTTCTCCGAGGCGCCCCAGTTCTACGGCCTGTATTCGTTGCTCGTCTTCCTGGGCGCGGCCGTCATCCTCATCCCCGGCATCCCGCTCTTTCCGGTCATGTACGTGTCCCAGGTCGTCAACGGGGTCGTCCTCCCCGTCATCCTGGTCTTCATGCTCCTCCTCGTCAACGACCGGAAGCTGATGGGCGAACACGCCAACAGGCGCGGCCTCAACGTCGTCTCCTGGACGACGGCCGGCCTGCTCATCGCCCTGACGGTCCTCTACCTCCTGAAGCTGACGGGGATCGTCTGAGCCGAGCCGGACCGGCCCTCAAAGGGCCCTCTGGTAGACCCTGTATCTTTTATAGATCCGGCCGCCCATCCGTTCCATGATGCCGCGGACCTTGAGGTTGGTCTCCATCTCGTGGTGGGTGTCGATGATCTCCATGCCCGCCTCCCGGGCGGACTCGAGGATCCGGGCGCCCATGTAGACGTCCAGGCCCAGGCCGCGGTATTGCTCCTTGACCGCCCCGAGCAGGAGGTCGAGCTGCTTTGTCTTCTTGGCGGCCCGCATGATCTTGAGGAAGCCGAGCGGGAAGAGGCGGCCTTTCGCCTTCCGGATCCCCTCCGTCATATCGGGGATGCCGGCGACGAAGGCCACGGGCTCGCCGTCCTTGAGGACGCCCTTGATGAAGCGGGGGTCGATAACGGGCATATAGCGCTTGGCCAGGTCCTTCATCTCCTTCTCGTCGAGCGGGGCGTAGCCGTAGATGTTGCCGGCCGCGTAGACTTCGTTCATGAGGCTGAGCAGGGGCAGGACCCAGGGCTTGAGATCCTTTTTGGTCCGGAATTCGAGAAGGTCGAACTGGCCCTTGCGGCGGGCCCGCTCGAAGATCTTGGCGTAGAACTCGGGCAGCGTCCTGGGCACGTCGAGCTTGTAGACGACGTAGTCCATGTCCTTCACGTAGCCCTCGGCCTCGACGAGTCGCGGCATCCAGGGCTGATTGTAGTAGGTGGCGATGGTCGCCCGGTTCTCGAACCCTTCGATGAGGAAGCCTTCGGGGTCCTGGTCCGAGAATCCGTAGGGACCGACGATCCGGCTCATGCCCTTGCTCCGGCCCCAGCCCTCGACCCGCTCCAGCAGGGCGTGGACGACCTCCCGATCTTCCGCGGGCGCCTCGAGGTAGCCGAAGCGGGCCGTCCGTTCGTTCCGGTGCTCGTTGAAGCGGGGGTTGATGATCCCCATGGCCCGGCCGACCGGACGCCCGTCCCGCTCGGCCAGGAGCCGCAGCGTGTCGCAGTAAGAGAAGGCGTTGTTCTTCCGGGGGTCGAAATACGTCCACTCGTCCAGGTAGATCGGGTGGACCCAGTTCGGCTCGCCCCG
>JAFGBC010000081.1 GCA_016933355.1 Candidatus Aminicenantota bacterium | reverse complement strand
TTCATCGACGACGGCCTGATGCGCGAAAACGAGCCTCAGGACGTCGCGAGCATCTTCGGGGGCCTCGGCATCCGGGTCGAGGTCGTCGACGCCCGCAAGGCGTTCTTCAGGGCCCTCAAGGGCAAGCTCGACCCCGAGGACAAGCGCAAGGCGTTCCGCCAGACGTTCTACGAGGTTTTCGGCGCGGCCGTCAAGAAGAGCAAGTGCCGATTCCTCATCCAGGGCACGATCGCCGCCGACATCATCGAGACCAAGGGCGGCGTCAAGACCCAGCACAACATCTTGGAGCAGATCGGGATTAATCCCGAGAAGGGCTTCGGGTTCAAGGTCATCGAGCCGATCCAAGAGCTCTTCAAGCCGGACGTCCGCAGGCTGGCTAAGGCGCTCGAGCTCCCCAAGTCCGTCTACCGGCGCATGCCGTTCCCCGGACCCGGCCTGATGACCCGGGTCCTGGGCGCAGTGACGCCGGAGCGCGTTGCCGTCGTTCGGCGCGCGACCCGGATCGTCGAGGACGAGATCCTGAGCCGGAGGCCCTTCCAGGCCTTCGCCGTCCTGCTCGACGACAAGGGGACGGGCGTCGAGGATGGTAAGCGCAAGTTCGGCGAGATCGTCATCATCCGCTCGGTCGAGAGCAAGAACGCCATGACGGCTCGGGCCAGCCGCGTCCCCTGGCGCCGTCTGCGGAAGATGGCGAAGCGGATCACGACCGAGATCCCGAGCGTGACGCGCGTCTGCTACGAGCTGACCGGAAAGCCCCCGGCCACGATCGAATACATCTGAGCCGGCCCGGCGTCGGGCCGACGAGGCCCGGCTCCGACGGGAGCGAGAGGAGGGATCGATGCCGTTCATCGCCAAGAGGAGGCCGGGGGTCCCCTCGGTCGGCGTCTTCTCGCCCTGCGACCCCAGGATCGACAAGGACTCGCGGACGCGGGCTTTCAACGTCTCGGTCGCGGTCGCCAAGCTGCTGGCGTCCCGCCTCCGCCTTCCCGACGGGACGGCGCCCAACGTCGTCCACTGCGCCAAGCTGGTCGACGACGAGAGCTCGGCCGACGCCGGGGCCCGCGAGCTCAAGGAAGCCGGCGCCGAGGCCCTGGTTATCGTCCCCGACACCTGGTTCTTCCCGGGCAAGACGGCCATGGCCCTGACGGCTCATTTTTCGCCGTCCCTCCCGATCGGCTGCGTCGGCGGCAATATCGCTTCCAAGCCGGGGGTGGTCGGGATCGACGCCCTGGTCGGCGCCTACGCCCAGACGGGACGGCTCTGCCCGATGGTCATCGGGACCCTGGCCGAAACCGGCCTGGCTCCCGACTTCGACGCCCGGACCAAGGACGAGATCGTCGACCTGGCCATGGCCATGCTGACGGCGTCCGCCCTGCGCGGCCGGCGCTACCTGGCCGTGGACACGGACTCGATGCAGATGGAGACGGCCCTCAACCCCGTCCACGCCGCCCGCCGCTTCTTCGGGCTGGAGAGCACGCGGGAGAGCATGAAGCTCTTCGCCGACATGCTCCGCAAGGGCGGGGGCTACGACAAGACGGAGCTGCGCGCCCTTCGCCACTGGGTTCTCAACGTCAAGTTCAAAGGACGGATCTTCGCCAACCGGGACGAGATCGTCCGCAAGAAGCTTCAGGTCCTGACCGCCCGCGATGTCAAGCCGCCCGCCCTAAGCGCGACCGACCGCAAGGCCCTCGACGACGGCCTGGCCCTCTACCTCATCCTCCGCGACTTCATGCGGAGCGTCAACGCCGTCGCCGGCGGCTGGACGAACCAGCTCGCCTGGGGCTCGGACCGCCGCGGCCTGCCGATGACGACGGCCGACATCGCCGAGTCCCTGTTCAACTCCAGCGAGGACCATACCGGGCGCAAGGCCGTCGTCCCCTTCGCGACCGAGAACGACATCCCGGGGCTCCTGACTATGATCGCCTACCATTGGCTGTCGGGCGGGCGTCCGACCCTGTTCATGGACTTCCGCAAGGTCTACGAGCCGGCCGAGGTCGAGCGGATCGCCCGCGACCTCCGGATCGATACGGTCCGCTTCCGGAACGAGCCCTGGCTGAAGAAGGGGTTCATCGACGGCAACAACTCGGGCTCCGCCTCGCTCGACTTCGCCGACAAGGCGTTCCTGTTCAAGGCCGAGCCCTACTATTTCCCGGGCGGCGGCTTCTCGGTCGGGTTCGTCTCGCCCAAGGGGCTCAGGGGCCTGGCCGGGCGCCTGGCCTGGAGCGAGGCGGCCGGCCTGTTCACGATGGTCCAGGACGAGGCCGAGTCGGTCGAGCTTCCGGCGCCGCTCACGGAGAGGGTCTGCCACGCCTCCGACTACACCTGGCCCCACACCTTCCTGGTCATGGATCACGTCCCGGCCGCCTTGATGAAAACCGGCCTGCCGGCCAACCATTTCCATATGACGGCGGGCCTGCCGCGTCGCCGCTGGCAGCACTTCTCGGATTACGCGCTCGTCCTGAATCATAAGTGGGAGAACGCGCCCGACTACGAGCCGGGCCTCGACCGGCCTCTGCCTATGCTCTGGCGCATCAGCGGCGGCGAAACGGCCGCCAAGATGCTCATGGCGGGTCGGAGATAGCGCGTGACGCCGCCCCGGCGCAGGGTCATCCTGAGGCGCGCGCCCGCCTACGACCCGGAGGCGATCGCGCGGATCGTCCGCGAAGGGATCGCGGCCTTCGGGCTGGCGGAGCGCATCAAGGGCAAGGTCACGATCAAGCCCAGCGTCGTCTTCGCCCATCACAAGGTCGCGCCGTCGGCCTTTACCCATCCCGAGTTCATCGACGGGTTGGTGTCCGCTCTGAAGGCCGAGGCCGCCGGCACGCTCGAGATCGCCGTCTCCGAGAAGTGCGGGGCGGCCGTCCCGACGATTTCCTCGTCTACGCCCCCAAGCTCAAAAGGTTCTAATCCATGGACGGACGCCTGATCATCGCCGGCGAGCGGGTCGAAACACCGAAAAAGCTGGCCTCGATCAACCCCGCGACTCTGGAGTCGCTGGGCGAGGCGTCGCTCGCCGCCGAGGACGACTGCCGGCGCGCGATCGAGGCGGCCAAGGCCGCCGAGCGCGGCTGGCGCGAGATGCCGGTCGCCGCGAAGAAGGCGATCTTCCTCCGCGTCAAGGAGATCCTGCTCGGGCGGGCCGGCGAGTTGGCCGAGCTCGTCTGTCGCGAGAAGGGATCGCCCGTCGTCGAGGCCAGCGCGGTCGACGTCATCACCGGCCTCGAAATTTTGGACTATTACGGCTGCCACCTCGAAACGGCCCGCGCTCCCCGCGGGACCCGGCTCCACAACCCTCTGTTCGCCCACAAGACGTGCGCGTTCCTCTTTCAGCCGCTCGGCGTGACGCTCATCATTTCGCCCTGGAACTTCCCGTTCGTGATCCCCTTCAGCGACGCGACGAGCGCGCTGGCGGCGGGGAATACGGTCGTCCTCCGGCCGTCCTCGACGACCCCGTTCTGCGGCCTGTTCATCGGCGAGGTTTACCGGGAGGCCGGGCTGCCGCCGGGC
>JAFGBC010000289.1 GCA_016933355.1 Candidatus Aminicenantota bacterium | reverse complement strand
GGCTTGCGCGTCGCGTTCTTGTGGATGGCGAGCTCGATGATCAGGAGGAAAACGAGGCCGATCAGCAGCGCGAAATCGCGCGAAGACATCTCCTGGATGATAGTGACGACATCATTCATGACCGCCCTCCCCGCCCGGCCGGCCCGCGGCCGACGCCCGGCGTTCGGCCAAGCGCCTCACGAGCGAGAAAAGCCAAAGCGAATACCAGCAAAGCGTATTTGCCTACGACCAGCAGTTCCATGCCAAGGCCTCCTCAATCCAACCTTTAGTCGGAAGAGACTGTGCGAATCCGGAAAATTCGGACACTTTTCGGGAATGAGCCGCGAACCACTTGACAGCGGGCGAAAAAAGCGTTTTCTTATTATCCGTGTACGCGATTCCGGCCATCGACCTGGGGGCGACCCACACCCGGAAAGGGCTCATCCTGTTTAGGACTCAAGAGGGGTCCTCCCTCGCCTCCCTCCGACTCCTGCTCCCGGAGCGGAGCAAAAAGCTCCTCAACCCGACCAAGCCCGCCCCCCAGCATCCCAAAGGCCACCTGACCGACCTCGCCCAGACCCTGGAAAAGGCCGCCCGGGGACTCAAGGACATCTTCCGCGACATCCCGATCAAGGAGCGGAACGCGATCCGCAAGACGGTCGGGATCTGCGCGCCCGGCGCTTGGCTCGCCGAGGGCATACCCTACAGAGGAACGACGCCCAACCTGCCCGACCTGGACGGCTTCCGCCTGGCCGAGGAATTCCCGAAATTCATGGGCGAAGACTGGAAAGCCTTCGTCAACAACGACGGCGTCGCCACCGTCCTGGCCATGGCTCACGCCGTGTTCGGACAGATCGAGAAGTATCCGCAGGTCCGGGAAGCGCTCGAGGCCTGCCCGCGGATCGCGGGCTTCATCCCCGGGACGGGGTTCGGCGCCGGCGCCTTTCGCGTCGAGGGGCGGCGCCTCATCCCGGCGCCCGGACCGCAGCAGTTCTTCGACCTCGTCCTGGAGGAGGGCGACGGCCGGATCAAGCCCGGCGTGCTCACCCCCGAGGACCTGGCGACCGGGGAGGGCCTTCTGCTCCAGGCCCTTCGCGACGAAACGCTCCGGACGCGCTTCCGGCCGGACGAGCTGACCGGCGACGGGCTGGCCGTCCTGACCGATCATCGGGAGGAGTCCATCCGCGAAGCCGCCCGCGGCCTCTACCGAAAGGCGGGCCAAGCCGTCGCTCAGGCCATGATCCTGACCTTCGAGGGGGGCGGTTCGGAGGGCGCATCGCGCAAGGCTGTCGTTTCCAACCCACCCGAGATGGAGCGCGAGTTCTGGGCCAACGTTCAAGGGACGCGCGTCTTCATCCTGGGCGGCTGGCTGATGAGCCGGCCGGCCAGGGACCACGCCTGGCCGACCCTGAAGGACGTGCTCCGCCGCTCCGGCCACCCGATCGTCACCGTCGCGGCCGACGAGATCGTCGGCGTCCGCGAGATGCTGGCCTCGGACGCGGCCGGCCTCTACGGCGCCGCCCTGCTCGTGCCGCCCGAAGATTGAGCCGCCCGCCGCCGGACCTTCCAATATTTTGGAACTGTCCTCGACGAAAAACACGTGTCCCGCCCCCTCGTAGAAACGGGCCCGTCCCCGCCTGATGCGGATTGGCACGGAAGCCGCTTTATTCGATGCGGACCGCTCGAATGAGCAGGAGGACATCATGAAAAGAACGGCGTTCGCGACGGGAGCCGCGGTTCTCATCCTCGGTTTCTGGGCGTTCGCATCGGACGGCGCCCCGCGAAGCGGCGACGACCGGCTTCCAGCTAACTTCCTGGGCTTTTCGTCCATAATCAGGCCTACGAGCCTGGAAATGATGCACCGCATCGACGGGGGGTTCTACGGCCTGGGCGGATTCCGATACGACCGCGACCGCACGGATCTTCTGATGCGGGCGGGAGCAGCCTACATGTTGCCCCGCCGCATCCTCTTCTTCCGGCTCTACGGCGGCGGCGGACTGGAGTACTCCCGAGACCGCAGGACGTTGAAGCCCTTGATCCTGGCCGGCACCCGGTTCTGGATCTTCTATATCGACGTGAGCTATCCGCTGGAGCGAAAGGGCGAGCCCGTCTCCCAGGCCGGCTTCAGCCTATCGTTCTGAGGCGGAGCGCTCTCCAGGGCGGAGGGGCGTCGGGCGGACGCCCTTGACCGTCCGCGTCTTGTCCCGGGGAGCCCGCCCGAAGCCCCGGGAGAATAGCGTTTGACAGTCCGTCGGGGCCGTTGCTATAGTTTGGGGGACCGTTCCGAGGAGAGAGGTCGTCGATGGTCCGCTTCCAGTTACTCGATTGGTTCTGGCTGGTTGCCTATGTCGCGATCATGGTCGGTTGCGGCATCCTCTTCTACCGGCTGGGCAAGCGCTCGATGGCCGACTTTTTCCTGGCCGGCCGCGGCCTGCCCTGGTGGCTGCCGGCCTCGTCCGTTTACGCCACCCACACCGCGACCGACACGCCGATCTGGGTCAGCGGCGTCATCTACCAGCACGGACTGCGCGGCATCTGGTACACGTTCTTCTCGGCCTGGTGCGCCATATCGGCCTTCGCCTCGACCCGGCTCTTCCGCCGCTCGCTCGCCTACACCCAGGCCGAGTGGCAGACCCTGCGCTTCTCCGGCATGGGCTCCGAGCTCCTCCGGGGCTGGATCGCGGGCTGGCAGGTTTTCATGAACATGTTCATCCTGGGCTGGGTCGGGATCGCCATGGGCAAGCTCTGCCATTACCTGTTCGGCTGGCCGACCTGGCTGGGGCTGATCCTGTTCTCCTCGCTCTGCGCCGTCTATGTCCTGGCCGCCGGCTACTGGGGCGTCATCATGGCCGACTTCCAGCAGGGCGTCATCGCCTTCTCGGTCATCCTGATCGTCTCGGTCTGGCAGATCGTCGCCGCCGGCGGTCCCTCGACCATCATCGCCAAGATCGAAGGGATGGGCCAGGCCTGGCGCCTCAATCCGTTCGCCTTCACCGGGTTCGCCACGGGCGACTTCCCGGTCGTTTGGTTCCTGACCATGCTCGTCATCGCCGTCATCGGCGGGTTCGGGATGGGGACCTCGATCGACTGGTACACGGAGGCCCAGCGGATCCAGTCGGCCAAGACCGTCCGCGACGCGAGCTACTCGATCTGGGCCGGGACGGGCCTGATCGTCCTGCGCAACTCCTTGTGGGCGGTCGCCATCCTCGGCTTCTTCTCGCTGGCGCCCGCCATCCAGAGCACGGCCGAGTCCGAGATGGCCTGGTACAAGTTCGGCTTCCAGATTCTGCCGGTCGGGATGCTCGGCTTTTTCTTCGCGGCCATCATCGCCATCCACCTCTCGACGATCGCCTCCCATCTCAACCTGGGCGCCTCCTACGCGACCCGCGACCTTTACCACCACTACCTCAAGCCCAAGGCGACCGACCGCGAGCTCGTCTGGGTCGGCCGCGTCTCGACCGTGATCCTCCTCCTCGGGTCGTTCCTCTACGGCTCGATGATGCAGGAGATCACCCAGTGGCTCATCTTCGCCCTGTGGATCATGGCGGCCGGCATCTGGCTGCCCTCGATCCTCCAGGTCGTCTGGTGGCGCTTCAACGCCTGGGGCTACCTCTCGTCCTGGATCGCCAACCTGGGGCTGAGCTGGCTCGTCGTCTGGGTCCTGCCCGAGAACAAGATCATCCCGGTCCTGCCCGACTACCTCCAGTTCTGGCTGATGATGGCCCTGGGCGCGCTGATCTACTTCCCGGTCACCTTCCTGACCAAGCCCGAGGACATGGACCGCCTCGTCAAGTACTACGTTATGAGCCGCCCCTACGGCTGGTGGAAGCCGGTCCACCGCGAGGCCGTGCGGCGCGGGCTGCTGCCCGGCGCGCCGGCGCCGGCCGCCGCCCCGGCGAAAGGAGGGATGTGACATGGCCTGGATCAAGACCCGCTGGTCGGCCGCCGAGGCGGACGGCTGGTCCAAGGAGGATGTCCTGGCCTGGATCCTCTCCCCGCTGACCTATATCCTGTCCGCCGTCAGCATCCTGTTCATCGCCCTTCTCCGCTGGTACGGGTTCGTCCTGCTCGCCGTCGACATCGTCCTCCTGCTCGTCCTCTTCCGGGTCATCGACCCCAAGCTCAAGGCCATCTCCGGGGACTACGAGCACAAGCAGAAGAAGTACCTCGAGGACCTCGAGAAGATCGCCCGCTGGGAGAAATGACATGAAGCAGAACCTGGCCGTCGTCGTCGGGATGTCGATCGCCTACGTCTGCTCGCTTCTGGGCCTCCTCCTGGCCTACGTCGCCTACCGGAAGAAAGCCAAGGGCGAACCCAAGGCCAAGGACAAGGAGCGGCCATGATCGTCGGCATCGTCGTCCCCCTCGCCATCCTCCTCGTCTCGACGGGTCTGACCCTGGCCCTTTTCCGCTACTTTTCGAAGAAAAGCTGAGGCGGCAGGAAGCCGGCGCCCCGCCCCGAGAGGATCAAGAGACAGGACGCTGAACATGCCGGATCTTCAGGATCCGAGCGGCGCGGCCGAGCGGGAGAAGTCGGCCGCCGCCCTGAGCTCGGTCGTCGCCGCAGTCGTCCTGACCGGGATGAAGGTCGTGGTCGGCCTTCTGACCGGGTCGTTGGGCATCCTGGCCGAGGCGGCCCACTCCGGCCTCGACCTGGTCGCGGCCCTCGCGACCCTGGTCGCGGTCAAGGTCTCGAGCCGGCCGGCCGACCCGACCCATACCTACGGACACGGCAAGGTCGAAAACCTCTCGGCTCTGTTCCAGACCGGGCTTCTCCTCGTGACCTGCGTCTGGATCATCGACGAGGCCGTGCGCCGACTGTTCGTCCGGTCCGTCCACGTCGAGGCCGGCCTCTGGGCCTTCCTGGTCATGGCCGTTTCGATCGCCGTCGATATTTCGCGCGCCCGCGTCCTGCGGCGGGCCGCCCGCAAGCACCAGAGCCAGGCCCTGGAGGCGGACGCTCTCCACTTCTCGACCGACGTCTGGTCGTCGCTGGTCGTCATCGCCGGCCTGGGTTTCGTCCGGGCCGCCGACGCGTTCGGCGTGCCCTGGCTGCAGAAGGCCGACGCCGTGGCCGCCTTGGGCGTCTCGGCCATCGTCATCTACGTCTCGCTCGCGCTCGGCCGGCGGACGATCAGGGACCTCCTCGACGGCGTGCCCGCCCATTTGCGCGAGGACGTCGCCCGGGCCGCCCGCGTCTCCGGAGTCCTCGAGGTCCGCAACGCCCGCGTCCGCCGCGCCGGCCCCGAATTCTTCGTCGACGCCGTCCTGATCGTCGGCCGGCACGAGGCCCTGGAGCATGCCCACGACATCTCGAACCGGGCCGGGGACGCCATCCGCCGGGCGCTCGGCCGGCGGACGGCCGACGTCGTCATCCATGTCGAGCCCGGCCGGGAGGAGGCCGAGGACCTGGTGGGAGAGGTGAGGATGCTGGCTGCCCGCCACGGGCTGGCCGCCCACGACATCCGCTCCAGCGAGCGGAAGAGCGGCGCCGGCCTCGAGCTCCATATCGAGATCGACGGGGCGCGCGACGTGGCCGAAGCCCACGCCCGGGCCTCGGCCTTCGAGGAGGACCTGCGCCGGGCCATCCCCGGCCTGGACCGGATCGTCACGCATCTTGAGCCGGTCAAGAGCGGACCCGCGCCCGTCGCCGAGGCCGAGGCCGACCGCGAGGCGATCCGCCGGATCGTGAGCGAGGTGGCGGCGGCCGAGGGGGTCGTCTGCGACCCGCACGAGATCGAGATCGAGGACGAGGCGGGAGAGCTGGCCGTGTCGCTCCACTGCGCGCTCGACCCGGCCATGGAGTTGGACGCCGCCCACCGCCTGACCGAGCGCTTCGAGCTGGCCCTGAGGGCGGGCGTCGACCGGGTCGGCCGCGTCCTCATCCACGTCGAGCCCCCGGAATGACACGGTTCGTCCCCAATTGCCAGGGATTTTCGGAAATGCGTTCTAGGCGACAGGCATCCCCCTTTGTCCCCCGGCCCGCCCGGGAACCAGTCCCGGCGCTTCGTCCGTACTCAT
>JAFGBC010000080.1 GCA_016933355.1 Candidatus Aminicenantota bacterium | reverse complement strand
GTCGCCGTCTCGGCCTTCAGCTCGCGATAGATCGAAGCCGTTACGGCTTCGGGCGTTTCCCCGGCAATCAGGATGTAGCGTGCCGAGACGGACGCTCCGGGAGCGAGCGTCCCGGGCCAGCGCCGCCCGCCGGCCGGGACGGGATTCAGGTTGAGCCAGCCCAAGGCGTGTTTCGGCTTCTGATAGACGCGGAAATTGAGGTCGGGGAAACGCTCCTTGTTGTAGGGGTTGAAGTAATAGGAGCTCTGGGCGTTGAAGTAGAGAGAGAAGCCCAGGCCCTCGAAAGGCGCGGTCCCGGAGTTGGTCAAGGTCGAAACGATCTCGATTCGTCCCGCGCCGGCGCCGAAGCGGTAGACCGTCCGGACCGCGGCCTTCCGTCCTTCGGCGTCCGCGTAGGACGCCTCGGCTTCCAGGGCGGCCGTCCGGCCGGAGGGATCGGGCCGCGGCGCGAGAGCGCCGTAGGTCAGGTAATGATTGCGGTTCTTGACGATAAGGGCGGGCGCTCCGATGACGAGGGCGTCGGCGCAATCCCTTCCGGCCGGGACGAAGGCGATGACGCTCCCCTTGAGGCTGGCGGTCGGGAGGTTGAGGGTCGTCTTGAGGGCGCGGTCCGACCCGCCGATCAGGGCGAGGAAGCGCCCGTCCGAGACGAGGATGTCGCCGCCCGCCCAGGCCGTGCAGAAAGGCTCGGGGAGGTCTTCGGCCCGGGCCACGGCCCGGACCTCGATCGACGCGCCGGCGAGCGGCTCGGCGGCCAGCAGGGCGGCCAGGACAATCAGGATAAAGATGCGGATCGATCTCATGGCGGTGCCTCCATTCTTCACAGCCCGCGGTTTTCCGAAGGATAAGGACTAGCCGGGCGGAAAATAATTGACTCCCTATTTCTTTATCGGCCGGCGAGTCCTCGGGGGGCAGCAAGGATTTTGTCGAGTATTTTCTGCTCCCCATAATAAGTTATAATAAACGAAAGGCGAATTCAAACGGTGAGCGCAGCGAAGATTGTCTAGGGAAGGATCGGCGTTAACGGGGGGTCTTTTATGAATGGAAATGGTATCCGTCGTATCGACGGGAACGCGTTGAGCGAGGTCCGGACGGTCCGGGGCCACGACTATCTGTTCCGGGTCGAGACCTCGGACCGTCCGGCCGATTACCTGAAATACGAGCGGCTCCGGAACGCGATCTGGGACTTCGCCGAGGACGCCCTGCCGGGCAGCCGGAACATGATGAGCGAGAATTATTTTCATGACGGGGGGAGCCTCTTCATCGGCGTCTTCGCCGGCGACGGCCGGAGCGGCTTCCCGGTCGACGACAGCGGGCTGGTCGGTTTCAGCTACGGGTTCATCGGCGTCAGGGACAGGGCCGTCGGCTTCCGCGACCCGTCCAACCTCTGGTTCTATTCCCAGTACGCGGGCGTCCGCCCCGGCTTCGAAAGCCGCGGGCTGGGGGTCCCGCTCAAGGAGTTCCAGAAGAAGATCCTGCTCGACGTCTTCGGCGTCGGCGCCGTCGTCTGCACCTTCGACCCCCTGACCGGGGTCAACGCCCTCCGGAACATTCACAAGCTGGGGATGGACGTCCTCGAATACCGGGAGGACGCCTACGGCGCCTTCGGCGGGCGGCTCAACCGGGCCGACCTGCCTTCGGACCGCTTCTTCGCCTTCTGGGACCTGCGCCGCGAGCCGAGGCGCTCCACGCTCGCTCTCGCGCCGCTGCTCGACGCCGGAGCCGACGCCATCAACGCGTTCGAGGCCGAGGTCGACTGCCGGAGCGGGGTGCGCCGTCTGGAGATTTGGGACGGGCTGACGCTCAACCCGGAGGCCGATCCCTGCCTGGTCCGGATCCCGGCCGACTTTTACGACATGCTCCGCGAGACCGACACCGGCGACGAGCGCGTCCGCCGCATTCCGCTCGACTGGCGGCTCGGGACGCGGGCGGCCTTCCAGACGCTGTTCCGGCGCGGCTATCGTGTCGTCGATGTTCTGAGCGCCTCCGGCGAACCCCGCCGGAATTATTACGTATTGAAAAGACATGAGCCGCGTTCCTGAGCCCGAAGCGCCGCCGGAACGGGTCCCCGCCGTCGATGTTCGCGGACTGTCCAAGACCTACCGGCTGGGCCGCGTCGAAATCCCCGCCCTCCGCGACGTGAGCTTCCGGATCGCGCCCGGGACGTTCGCGGCCGTGACCGGCGCTTCCGGCTCCGGCAAGTCCACCCTCCTCAACCTCGTCGGCGGCCTGGACACGCCCAGCGCCGGGACGATCGCCGTCCGCGGAAAGGCTCTGGCGGGCCTGGATCGGGACGGCCTCTCCCGCTTCCGGAGGAGCGGCGTGGGCATGGTCTTCCAGTCCTTCAACCTCCTGCCGGCCCGGACCGCGCATGAGAACGTCGCGTTTCCTCTGATCTTCAGCGGCGTCGCCAAAGCCGAGCGCCGAGACAGGGCCGCGGCCCTCCTGGAGCAGGTCGGGCTTTCCGGACGGAGCCGGCACAGGCCGGCCGAGCTCTCGGGCGGCGAGCAGCAGCGGGTCGCCATCGCCCGGGCCCTGGTCAACCGGCCTCCCCTCATCCTGGCCGACGAACCCACCGGAAACCTCGACAGCGGAACGGCCCGGGAGATCGTCGGCCTCCTGGCCGAGCTCAACCGGAGCCGGGGGTTGACGATCTTGATGGTGACCCACGAAGCCGCGCTGGCCCGCGAGTTCGCCCATATCGTCATCCGGCTCCGCGACGGCCGGGTCGAGGCCGAGGAAAGACTCCGATGAGATTCCGCGACCATATGGAGCTCTCCCTGTCCAATCTCTGGAAGGTGAAGCTCCGCACGCTGCTGACCACGGCCGGCGTCGTCGTCGGGATCGGCGCTTTCACGGCCATGATCTCCTTCGGCCTCGGCATGCAGAAGAACGTGGCCGAGGCTTTCCGAAGTCTGGATCTCTTGAACACGGTCATCGTTTTCCCGCCGGGCGGGGGACCGGGGGCCCGACCGGACGGTCGCGACCCGGCCGCAGGCGGAGAATCAGGGGCCGGGCGGGAACGGGGCGAGCCGGCGGGACAGGCGGCGGCCGTCCTCGACGACCGGGCTCTCGAGGCGATCGCCGCGCTTCCCGGCGTCGAAACCGCTTATCCCGACGTCAGCTTCCCGGCCTTGGTTCGCCTCAACGGCCGCGAGGAATTCCGGCTCGTTCAAGTCCTGCCGGCCCGGATCGCGGGCTCGAAGGCGGTCAGGATCAGGACGGGACGGCCCTACGCCTCCGACGAGGCCGCCGAGATCATCGTCGACGGTTTCTTCCTGCGCGGCGTCGGCGTCAAGGACCCGGCCTCCATCCTGGGGGCCAGGCTCGAGCTCGTCTCGGTCTCGTTCGACCCGAGCCTCCTCGCTCCGGCGGGCATTGTCTCCTTTCTTCAAGGGGGTGCGCTTCCTCTGAACCGCGAAACCTACGCCTTCACGGTCGTCGGCGTCTCCGAAAGCGGCGCCTTCGGTCCGGAGGGGGTCTTGAAAGAGCTCATGATCCCGCCCGGCGCGGCCGGGAAGATCAAGTCGCTTCCTTTCCGCAGCATCTGGGACGTCTTCCGGCTCCAGGAAGGGCGGGCCGGATACTCGGCCCTCAATGTCCGGCTCTCCTCGCCGGCGGACGCGGAATCGGTCAAGACCCGGATTCGGGACATGGGGTTCTCCACCTTCGCCCTGGCCGATCAATTCGCCCAGATTCGCCGGGGCTTCCTGTTCCTGGACATGGTCCTGGCCGCGATCGGGATGATCGCCGTCTTCGTCGCCGCCCTGGGGATCATCAACACCATGATCATGTCCATCCTGGAGCGGACCCGCGAGATCGGGATCATGAAAGCGGTCGGCGCCGGCGACGGGGACGTCCGCTCCGTCTTCGTCTTCGAGGCGAGCGTCATCGGGTTCCTGGGCGGGCTGTTCGGGTACGGGCTGGGCTGGGCCGTCAGCCGGGCCATCAACCGGGTCGTCAACTATTTTCTGGCCCGGCAGGGGGTCCCCGCCATCGACTATTTCGCCTTCCCCTGGTGGCTGTTCCTCGGCGCGCTGGCCTTCGCCGTCGCCGTCAGCCTGGCCGCCGGCCTTTATCCCGCCCGCCGGGCGGCCCGGGTCGACCCGGTCCAGGCCCTCCGCCACGACTGAGCGCCGGTCGGCATAATTTCAAAGTCCCTTCGGGAATGAATCGGGGCTGCGCTCCATCTAAGGGAAGGATAGTTCAATACCGAGGTGTCCCCATGCCCTTCAAAGTGCCGAGATGGAGCGACGTCCTGGCGATCGTCGGCCTCGGGATCGTCCTCCTGATGTTGATCCTGGTCCTGGCGAGCTGCGAGAGCATCTTCGGGCCCGATTCCGACGACGATGACGACGATACGAGCGGCGACGAGATCGCCCGGATCGTCGTCGCGAACGGTTACGGCGAGACCCTGGACATTTACATGGACGGGGCCTTCCAGTTCGCGCTCGGGGACGACGAGACCAAGAAGATCAAGGACGTCTCGCTCGACGAGCACGACCTCGAGGCCAAGAGACTCGGTACGGCCGCCGTCGTCGACGACACGACGATCGACGTCACCAGCTACACGGATTACAGCTGGTCGATCGGGGACCCGCCCGACATCAACGTCATCAACAATTACGGGACGGCCCTGAAGATCTACTTGAACGACGTCTTCCAATTCGAGTTGGCCGACGACGAGGACCGCTGGATCATGAACGTCGCGTTCGGCGAGTACTTCCTGAAGGCCTATCGGGTCGATAGCGGCCGGGAGGTGGCCTCGACGACGATCGACGTTGACGGCAACAAGGATTACACATGGACCATCAAATAAGGATTCGGCCGCTCGCCGTCGCAGCCCTTGTCTGCGGCCTGGCCGCCCTGCCGGCAGCGGCCCGGGCCGAAGGGCGCCTCCGCATCGGGCTCTTTCCGGGCAGTCTGGTTTCGCTCCACGGCGCTTATACCGGCACCGCGTCGCTGCGCGAAACGGTGATCCCCGGCGCGGGCCTCGGCCTGGTCCTCGGCTACCACATCGGTCCCCGCCTGCGCCTGGACGCCGGCTATAGCTACGACTGGCTGTTCTTCAAGGCCGACCAGCGCCCGTCCGGCTACAAGGACGACAAGCCCGCCCTGGTCCTTCCCCGCTATACGCTCGGCGCGACGATCGTCCTCGGCCCGCCGGGCGGAGTCGAGCCCTACCTCACGTTCGGCGGCGGCATCGCCCCTTGGCGCGTGAGCTCCCGGGCCTTCGGCGGCGCCTATCTTGCCGCGCCCGCGGACGCGGAGTCCCGGTTCGCCAAGACGAGTCCGGCCCTGAACGGCGGGCTTGGAATCGAGTTCGGCGTGTGGTCGAGGCTGTCGGCGTCGGTTGAGGCGGGCTATCTCGTCCTCTTCGCCAAGGACGCGGCGAAGTTCGGGGCCTCCGGCTTCGGCCACCAGGGATTCCTGAGTCTCCGCTGCGGCCTGGCCTTCCGTCTGGGGTCCGCCGGGGCCGCGGACGACGAGATGGATGAGGAGGACGAGGAGCTATGACGTCAGCGGCGATGAGGCGACGGATGTTTCGCGGCTGTCTGGGCGGTTTGGCGGTCCTGGCCCTGATCGCGACAGCCCCCGGCTGCAAGAGCCCGACCGCGCCCGACGAGGGCGAGGCCGATATCCTGGTCAGCAACGAGGTGGGCGAAACGGTCGACCTCTACATGGACGGCGAGCTCCAATTCGCCGTCCGCGACCAGTGGACGATCGAGATCGACGACGTCGAGCTCGCCGACCACGAGCTTGTAGCTAAGCGGGCCGGGACGGACGTCGTCTTAGATGCGACGACGATCGAGGTCACGGACCGAGTCGATTATGCCTGGATGATCGACGATCCCCCGGATATCAAGGTGACCAACGTCTGCGGCCAGTCGGTCCGCGTCGAACTGGACGGCGTCTACCAGTTCGACCTCGTCGATGACGAGAACCGCTGGATCATCGACGTCGCCTACGGCCGGAGGTTTCTCAAGGCCTGCCGTCTCAGCGACGGGCGGGAGATCGCCTCGACGACGATCGCCGTCGACGACAACAAAGACTATGAGTGGACGATCGCGGTCCTCGTCCTTCGCTGAGGCCGCGCCGGAAACGAGGAGCGCCGCATGAAACGCATCGGATACGGGCTGGCCGTCGGGTTGCTGGTCGCCGCCGCGCCGGCGGCCGCCGGCGTCGCGAACCGTTTCAGCCTCAAGCTGACGCCGGGCGGGGTCACGGCCGTCGACGGCCGCTTCAACGACGCCGCCAAGACTTCGGCGGTCGTGAACGTCGGCGCCGGGCTGGCCGCGGCCGTCCGCTACCGGTTCAACGACTTCGTCTGCCTGGAAGCCGGCTACGGGTTCGCGTGGCTCTCGGTCAAGAAGGACCAGCGTCCCTTTGATTACAAGGAGGGCTCGCCCGCCCTCAACATCCAGACGGCGACCCTCAACGCCACGGTGTTCCTGAGTTCGGGTTTCGCGATCGATCCTTACCTGACGGCGGGCCTGGGCGTTTATCCCTGGCGGTTCAGCCGGACCGCTCTTTGGGGCGACGCCTGGCCGGCGCCGAGCAAGCCCTCCGAATCATTCGGCGCCGTCAGCCCGGGCTTCAACGCCGGGATCGGCGCCGAGGCCTATCTCTTCGGCCGGGTCTACGCGTCGGCCGAGCTCAAGTACCATTTCCTGTTCGCCCGGAATCCGGCCAAGTTCGGCACGGACGACTTCACCCAGCAGGACTTCGCGGCCCTGACGATCGGCCTCGTCTATCGCTTCGGCCGAGTCCGATGAAAAGGATCCTGTCCGCCCTGGCGCTTCTGGCGTCCCTGGCCGCGGCGGCCGGCGCCGCCATCGTGGACCGGATCGAGGTCGTCGGCAATAAAAGGATCAGCCGGGAGACGGTCCTCTATTATCTCTCGTGCAAGGAAGGGGATTCTTTCAACGAGGAGATCCTGCGCCGCGACTTCCGGATCCTGTGGTCGACCGGCTTCTTCGCCGACATCAAGATCGAGGCCGACGATAGCCCTTCCGGCAAGGTCGTCCGGATCATCGTCGAGGAGAACCCCGTCGTCAAGACCGTCCGCTTCCGGGGCGGGAAGAAGC
The DNA here is from genome assembly GCA_016933355.1 of Candidatus Aminicenantota bacterium. Lineage (GTDB taxonomy): Bacteria > Acidobacteriota > Aminicenantia > Aminicenantales > JAFGBC01 > JAFGBC01. The sequence continues at coordinate 5,223 of JAFGBC010000080.1, read as the reverse complement.
TCAAGGACGACGACATCGTCGGCAAGCTCAAGGAGAAGGACCTCTACCCGTTGCCCTATACCTATATCACCCCCGCCAAGATCCACAAGATCAAGTCGACGATCGCATCGATGTTCGTCGAGAAGGGGCTGAGCGGGGGCGAGGTGCGGGCCGCCCTGCGGCCGGTCGCGGGGGCCGCCGCCGACGACCTCGGCCTCGTCGTCCGGATCAAGGAAGGGCCGCGGAACCGGGTCGGCCAAGTCGTCTTCGAGGGCGACCTTCCGCTGCCCTCCGACGTCCTGGCCTCGGCCATGAAGGACAACAAGGCCCACGGCCTGCTGTCCTGGGTCGGGGGCAAGGACATCTTCAAGGCGGATAAGCTCCACGACGACCTCGACCGGGTCCGGAACAAGCTTCGCGAGAAGGGCTATATGGAAGCCGCGATCGGCGAGCCCCGGATCGAGGAGGCGCCGCGGCTGTCCGTCCTCTTCAAGAAGCAACCGATGAAGCGCCTCGTCATCCCGGTCCGGGCCGGCGAGCGCTACACCGTCGGCGAAGTCCGGGTCGAGGGTTCGCAGCGGCTGGCGGCCGGCGCCCTCCGGGCCATGGTCGGCCTCGAGCCGGGCCGATTCTACAGCTCCAAGCGGCGGGACAAGGCGGTCGAGAAGATCGGCGAGCTGTACCGGAACTTCGGCTACCTCTACGCCCAGATCGTACCCGTCGAAACCCTCGACCCGAAGGGCAAGACGGTCCGGCTCGTCTTCAACGTCCAGGAGGGCGAGCCGACCGTCCTCAACCGGCTCGAATTCCGGGGCAACCTTTACACCAAGGACAAGGTCATCCGGCGGGAGTTCCTGATGCGGGAGGGCGACCGCTTCAGCCTGGCCCTGTTCAAGGACAGCGTCACACGGATCAAGCAGCTCGGGCTGGTCGACCTGGAGAAGGAGCCCGAGATCAAACCCAGCGCCGAGGATCTTAACCGGTTCGACGTCACGGTCAACGTCAAGGAGCTCCAGCGCAACAACATCCAGTTCTCGGCCGGCTACAGCGGCTACGAAGGGACATTCCTGGCCCTGAGCTATTCGACCGTCAACCTGCTCGGGACGGGCGAGAGCCTGGAGCTCGCAGGCCAGTTCGGCAAGCGCGTCAAGAATTATTCGTTCGGGTTCACGGAGCCCTATGTCCTGGACAAACCGGTCAGCCTGGGGCTGAACGTCTTCAAACGCTCCATCTATTATCCGAACCTGTTCAGCCAGGACTCGCGGGGGGTCAACTACAACGCGGGCGTTCGGGTCCGCGGCTTCTGGATGACGAGCCTGTCCTATGCGTACGAGTACATGGACGTCGGGTCGGCGCCGATCGAGAACGACGACGAGACGGCCTCCGAATACAATCCCTATTATTATGGAGGGGCCTACGGCTACGGGCATTATTACGTCGGAAGCCTGTCGGCCACCTTCTATCGCAACACGGTGGACAGCCCCCTGACGCCGACCCGCGGCATGCTGATGCTCGCCGGCTGCAAGGTCGCGGGCGGCATCCTGGGCGGCGAAATCGAGTTCATCAAGCCCCAGTTCGAGTGGACCTATTACCATCCCCTGCTGGGAAACAACGTCCTCGGCCTCCACGCCGAGTACCAGTTCATCAAGTCGACGGGCGGCTCGAGCGTCCCGTTCTGGGAGAGGTTCTACCTGGGGGGAGAGCGTTCGATCCGCGGCTACGAGATCTATCAGGTCGGGCCGCGCAGCGACGCGGGCTATAACACCGGCGGCGAGAAGTCTCTCGTCCTCAACGCCGAGTATCACATTCCGTTCGGCGGCCCGCTCACCGCCATCTTGTTCTACGACGCCGGGAATGCCTTCGCCCGCCGCGAGACCGTCAGCCTGGCCAACCTCTACACGTCGGCCGGGCTCGAGCTGAGGATGTTCGTCCCCGCCCTGCGCGTGCCGTTCCGGCTCATCTTCGCCTGGAACAACGAGCGGACGAGCGGGCAGACGTCCAACTTCGCCTTCCGCTTCGCGGTCGGCTCCACCTTCTGACGGCGGCCCCGTTAGGCCGCGGTTGTGCTATAATCCGAATCTGCGGAGCGAACGCCGTTTCAGGAAGGAGCGCCCCATGCCGCTGAGATTGATCCGACCCATCCTTTTAGGCGTCTTGACCCTCGCTTTCGCCGTCGCGGGCTGCCGGGTGTCCCAGACGCCCGCCGACCCGGCCGTCCGCGCCCAGCGGATTCATGACCGGTTCCTCTCCATCGACACCCATTGCGACACGCCCCACAACTTGGCCCGGAGCGACTGGAAAGCGGGGGAGGCTCATGACGCCGCGACGCGGGGGGGCGGCCAGGTCGACCTGCCGCGCATGAAGCGGGGACGGCTCGACGCCGAGTTCTTCGCCGCGTTCGTCGGCCAGGGCCAACGGACGCCGGAAGGATATGCCAAAGCCCGCCAAGCCGCCCTCAACCAAATCGAGGCCGTCAAGACGATGTGCCGGGAATACCCGAACCTCGTCGGCCTGGCCCTGACGCCCGATGACGCCCTGCGTCTCAAGCGGGAAGGCCGGCTCATCGCCTTCATCAGTATGGAGAACGGATATCCGATCGGCAAAGACCTGTCCCTGATCGGAGATTTTCACGAGCTGGGCGTGAGGATGATGACCTTGGTCCACACCCGCGACAACGATATCTGCGACTCCTCGACCGACCAGCAAGATCCCGAGGACGCGGGACTGAGCGCGTTCGGGGCCGAAGTCGTCCGCGCTTGCAACCGGGCCGGGATCATCGTCGATGTCTCCCACGCCTCCGACGAGTCCTTCTACGACGTCCTCCGCGAGACGGCGGCTCCCGTGGTGGCCTCCCATTCCTGCGCGCGGGCGGTCTGCGACAACCCCCGCAACCTCAGCGACGACATGCTCCGCGTCCTGGCGAAGAACGGCGGCGTCATCCAGATCTGCTTCCTGTCGAGCTACGTCAAGGCGACGCCTCCCAACCCCGACCGCGAGCAGGCTCTCCAGGACCTCCGGAAGACTTTTGGCTCCTTCCGGGATATCCGGGACGAGGCGACCCGCATTAAGGTTCGGGAGGCGTTCGAGGCCGTCAACCGCAAATACCCCGAAACCAGAGCGACGCTCAAGGACCTGGTCGACCACATCGACCATGTCCGCAAGGTCGTCGGGATCGACCACGTCGGGATCGGGACCGATTTCGACGGCGGCGGAGGCGTCATCGGCTGCAACGACGCGGGCGAGATGTTCCATGTGACGGAGGAACTTCTCCGCCGCGGCTACGGCGAGGACGAGATCGCGAAGATCTGGAGCGGGAACACCCTGCGCGTCTTCCGCGACGTCATCAAGGTCGCCCGCCGGCTCCGGGCCGACGCTTCCTGACCAAAGCGACGAAACGGTTGATATTCTCCGGCCGCCGCCTGTAAAATATATTTACAGGACAGGAGGCCTTTTTTGTTATTTTACGGGACTTTCCGGAGCTTATAGGGCAGGAAGCCGGCCCGCCTCGTGGCATGAAGATTGCTAATTATTAGGATCTATGACCGACGGGGTACTTGGATCGTCATGACTAAAACGCACTCCATCCTGATAAACCACGAACCGCGGGGGAGGGCGCGGACCGGATTCCTGGCCGGCCTGCTGATCCTCGGCACCGCGTTCGGACTCGCCGCCCGCCAGGCCGGCGTCCCCCGTCCCGCCCGGCCGCAGACGGGAGGAACGCTGAGGGTCAAGCCCTTCCCGAACGATCTCAGCCTCCGGCTCGACCCGATCGTCACGGGCCCCTCTTTCCTCTATGAACAGCTCTACGACGGGCTCGTCCGGCTCGACAACAACCTCAACGTCGTACCCGCCCTGGCCGAATACTGGGTCATCTCGGAGGACGGCCGCCGCTACACGTTCCAGCTCCGCCAGGGTGTTCGCTTCCACAACGGCGCCGAGCTCACGGCCGAGGATGTCAAGTTTTCGCTCGAGCGGCTCCTGACGCCCCGGGCCGACGCCGGCTTCCGGACGTATATCCAGTCGCGCGTCGTCGGCGCTGAGGCTTTTTTCCAGGGGCGGGCCGCCGACGTCGCCGGGTTTGTCGTCCGGGACAAGGCGACGTTTGAAATCCATTGGACGAATTCCTACGTTTCGGGCCTCCACCTGCTCTGCATGACGTTCTGCAAGATCCTGCCCCGGGACGCCGTCCGGGCCGAGGGCGAGGGCTTTTTCCTAAAGCCCGCGGGGACGGGGCCGTTCCGGTTCGGCTACTGGTTGAGGGATCCCAAGCTCAACGTCGTCGGCGTCCGCCTGGAGCGCTACCGCGACTATTACGGCCGGACGGCCTACCCGGACGCCCTGGAGTACAGCCCCCACTTTACCGAGGACCAGTTCCGGGACCGGGACGTCCACATCATCCCCAGCGAGTCGGAGCGTCTGGCTCGGCCGCCCTATCAGGTCGTCGAGGACGACCCCTTCGACATCAGCTTCATCGCCTTTAGCTGCCGGATCCCGCCCCTCGACGACCCCTTTGTCCGGAGGGCGCTGAGCCTGGCCGTCGACAAGGCCCGGCTGGCCGAGGCCGCCACGAGCTCTTTCCACATGCCCTTGGTGACCCACAACATCATCCCGGTCAAGATACCCGGCTTCTTCCCGCTCGACGACCGCGAGGGCTGCGACCCGGGGCGGGCCAAAGCCCTGCTGGAGGAAGCGGGGATCGTCATGGCCCGCGACCTTCCCGAGCTGACGGTCATCGAGATCGAGAACCCTCGGACGAGCCGGCCCCGCGTCTACCGGGAGCTCAAGGCCCAGCTCGAGGCGCTGGGGATCCAGGTCGAGCGGCGCGCGGTCGCGGACGGGACGTCCGTCCAGCTCCTCGAAAAGCCCTACCTGATCCTCTTCGACTGGGACATGGTCTTTCCCGACCCCGAGACCGTCATCCAGCCCCTGTTCGAGTCCCAGGCCGTCGTCAACCAGTGGCTGATGGGCTACATCAACCCGACCGTCGACCGCCTGCTCGAGAAGGCCATCGTCGAGCCGAGCTGGGCCCGGCGGAGCAGCCTGTTCCGGGAAATCGAACGGATCCTGCTCGAGGATCGGCCCGTCCTCCCCCTCTACTCCATCCGGCGCCGCCTGTCGGTTCAGCCCGAGGTCCGCGGCGTGAAGCTGCCGCCCCTCGGCTTCTCTTTCTTGAACGCCAAGGATATCTGGTTTGAGAGGTGAACGAACGACAATGACGTGGAGGAACTCGCTCCAAACCCGATT
>JAFGBC010000288.1 GCA_016933355.1 Candidatus Aminicenantota bacterium | reverse complement strand
TTTCCTCGCTGGGGAAAGCGAACGCGCCTTCGAGCCATCCTCCCCCGAGCCCTCCCTATGGTTTCTCCATACCTGGGCAGGGCTTGCCAACGGCGCCGGGATTTCGTATAATCGCCCTTCTTTCTTCGACCGGAATTCTCCCCGAAGGAAACGAACGTGAAGATCTGTATCGTCGGACCGCCCCTTTCGGGCAAGAGCGCCCTCTTCGGCGCGCTGACCGGCGCCTCTCCGGACGCCGTGTCGACCAAGGGGGCCGATCCGCTCGCCGTCGTCAAGGTGCCCGACGAACGCCTGGAAAAACTGGCCGCCGTGTTCGAGCCCAAGAAGAAGACGGCTGCCTCGATCGAGTTCCTGGAGCTCTCCGCGATCGCCGCCTCGGAGCCGAGGAAGGCCGATTTCAGCGAGCAGCTCCTCGGCAAGCTCCGGGCGGCGGACGCCCTGCTGGCTGTCGTCCGCTCCTTCCGCGACCCCTGTGTCCCGCATCCGCGGAAATCGGTCGACGCCCGGCGCGACCTGGCCGCCCTCGAGGCCGACTTCCTGCTTAGCGACCTGGCCATCGTCGAGGGGCGGGTCGAGCGCCTGACGAAGCAGGTCGCCGCAAAGAAGAGCGACCGTGACGTCCGGGAGCTGGCGGTCCTCCATAAGTGCCGGTCGCTCCTCGAAGCCGAAACGCCCCTCCGCTGCGCCGAATTCAAGCCCCACGAGGAGATCCTGCTCCGCGGGTTCCGCTTCCTGACCCAGAAGCCCTTCATCGTGGCCGTCAACCTCGACGAGGACGAGATCCGGCGCGAGTCCGAGGTCCTGGCCCCGTTCGCAGCTTGGGCGTCGCAGCCCAACACGGCGGTCGTCGGGCTCTCGGCGCGCCTGGAGCGGGAGATCCGTCAGCTCCCCGAGGCCGACGCCCGCTCCTTCCGGTCCGATTTCGGGATCGCCGGCTCGGCCCTCGACCGTCTCATCGCCGCCGCCTACCGGATGATGGGCCTCGTCTCGTTCTTCACCGTGGGGAGCGACGAAGTCAAGGCCTGGACGGTGGGCGAGGGCACGGACGCCGTGCGCGCCGCCGGCGCCATCCACTCCGACATCGCCCGCGGCTTCATCCGGGCCGAGGTCGTCTCCTACCGGGATTTCGTCGCGCGCGGCGACATCGCCCTCTGCCGCAGCGCGGGAGCCCTCCGCCTCGAGGGGAAGGACTACGCCGTCCGCGACGGCGACATCATCAATTTCCGTTTCGCTCTATAGCCATAGGCAAAAGCAGCTAAACGGCACCTGCGGATTAGTGCTTTTCCGCAGGTGCCGTTTCGCCGAAAGCTAAATCGCCCGGTTCGAACGGCTCTCGTCAATAACGAAATCTCCAGTCCGGCCCACGGCGGCATAAAGCTGCGACAGTTTCCGGACGCTGGGGACGGAGCGCCCTTGCTCATAGCGGGCATAGGCGTTGACGGATTTCTGGCCGAGGCGAGCGGCGACTTCGGTCAAGCTAAGCCCCGACCGGATCCGGGCGCGTCGGAGGAGGAGGGCTGTCAGCCCGGCTTCGTCGGAAGCGCCGATCTCGAACCGGCCTGCGGTTCCCCATGGCAAACCATGGGGCACAGGCTCCGCTCGTCAGCTAAAAGGAAAGCTGTCTCCCTTTCCTTAATTCATAGATGTGGCTAAGCCAGGTTCTTCTCAAGGACGGCTAAGGGGCCTTCCGGCCTACGAGGGCGGGTAATGAGCCTGCGAAATGGAGTCTCTATGAAACCCGCTGGCGTGAAGCGTTATATCGGCCAGAGGGTGCGGAAGAGCCGCAGCATCGGTTCGAGCTCCGACAGAAGCTCGTGCGAAGGAGCGGCGGCGATCGCAGGCCGGGGCGCCCGTCCGCCGAGCTGATCCAGGACGGCCTTGGCGCCTTCCTTCAGCCCTTTGCCGTTGTAGCCGCCTTCGAGGACGTGGACGATCCGGCCGCCGCAACACTCCCGCGCGATGTCCATCATCTCGGCCGTCAATGCGGCGAAGCCTTCCGCCGTGACCTCCATCCCGCCCAGCGGGTCGCCGCCGTAGATGTCGAAGCCGGCCGAGACGATTACGAACTCGGGCTTATAGGCGAGCGCGGCCGGCTCGAGGATCGTCCTCAGCACGTGGAGATAGTCGGCGTCGCCCTTGCCGGCCCAGAGGGGCACGTTCAGCGTGCATCCTTCGCCCGGTCCGCGCCCGGTCTCGCGCCAATGGCCGCTCCCCGGATAATGGGGAGATTGGTGAATAGAAAAATAGAGGGCCCGGTCGGTCTCGTAAAAGGCGTTCTGGGTCCCGTTCCCGTGGTGGAGGTCCCAGTCGACGATCAGGATCCGCTTCAAGCCGCGCTCGTCGATGAGCGCGCGCGCGGCGATCGCCGCGTTGTTGAACAGGCAGAAACCCATCGCCCGGTCGGCCTCGGCGTGATGTCCGGGCGGCCGGACGAAGGCGAAGGCGTTAGCGACGTCCCCCCTCATCACGGCGCTCGCGGCCTCGATCGAGCCGCCCGCCGCCAACAGGGCCGCTTGGGCCGAGCCGGCCGAGGTCGACGTGTCGCCGTCCAGGACGACGCGATCTTGGCCCGCCGTGTCCTTGATCAGCTTGATATAGCGCGCCGTGTGGATCCGGCCGATCTCCTCGTCGCTCGCCGGCCGGGCCGGGATTTCCGTCCAGGCTCCGCGCG
>JAFGBC010000287.1 GCA_016933355.1 Candidatus Aminicenantota bacterium | reverse complement strand
TGGCGGGGAGCGCCGCCGCCGAGGAAAAATACAACGGCCGGCTGATGACGCGGGGCGGCCCCAACTCGGAGCCGGCCATCAAGGTCCAGTTCGTCATCGACGACTATTCGACCGGGGAGGAGGTTTGGAAGCTCCAGCAGCTCCTCGAGCTCAGCGGTTACGAGCCGTTCATCCAGGCCTTCCGCGGGACGAACAAAGGCAAAGTCATCATCTTCGGCTCGCGCGGCCTCAAGGTCAACATCCACGTCGCCCAGGTCGTCCCCAAGGAGAACGGCCGCAAGATTTTCCTGTTCACCGAGAAGCAGTCCTGGGACCTGGAAGTCGTCCAGAGGATGGACGACCGCTACCCCTACCTGGTCATCGAGCTCGACCTCGACAACCGGGGCAAGGGCTCGGGGAAGATCTACGAGAATGCCCAGATCCGGATGAGCGGCGACGCGAGCTCCGGCACGTCGGCGATGGAGCTCGAGTCCTACAACTCGACGCCCAAGAGCGTGTTCGGCGTCTCGCTGGTCAAATGAGGCCCGACGGAGCCGAAGAGAGCTCGCGCTCATGACGAGCCGCAGCCTTCGCATCCTGGCCTCGCTCCTGGCCCTGACCGGGCTCTTCGCCTCGGCCGGGAGCGCCCAGAGCGTCGAATGGACGCTCAAAGTCGCCGCCGACTCCGCCGTCATCCGTTCGCGACCGGACGCGGCCGCCCCCGCTCTCGCCGCGGCGGCCAAAGGGACGATCCTCAAATCCTACGCCCGGGAAGGCGATTGGTTCCGCGTCCTGGCCGATCCGGGGCGGGGCGGCTTCGTCGTCCTCGGCTACATCGCAGCCGCGGACGTCGCTGTCGAGGCCGAAGCCGGGCCGCCGCCCGAGGTCTGGAAACGGATCGCCGGCGAGTTCCTCGGCGCAGGCCTCAGCCTCCGGATCGGGTTCGGACCCGCCGTCTTCGGAGGCGGCGATTTCGAAACGGGCTGCGCCGGCCTGTACGATCGGACGACGGAGTTGGCCGAGTCCTACGGAGCGGTCATCGAAGATTTTGAAAAAGAGGCGATCGCGTCGAGCCTCCGGCTGGGGGCTGACCTCGTCTACCGGCTGACACCCCGCTGGGGCTGCGGACTCCGGGTCGCCTACGAGCGCGCCTCTCCTCAGAGCTACGTCCGGGTCCACTACGGGGGAGGCCTGCAAACCACGACCGCCATCAGCACGGTCGGCATCTCGGTCCTCACGGTCAGGCCGGGCGTCTATTACGAGCAACCGCTCGGACGGGCTTGGTCGCTCGAGGCGCATGCCGGGCCGGCCTTCCACCTCGTCGACTTCGAATACGGCCGGGACCTCGTCCATCCAGCCGGTGAGGACGGCGTCTCGATCGTGGCCGACGGCCGGGGCTTCGGGCTGGAGGGCGGTCTGGGGCTCGAGTGGCGCTTCCATCGGCGCTACGCCCTGTTCGCCGAAGCGCAGGGCCGGCTGGCGAACATCGGCGGCTTCGAAGGCGACGAAGTCCGCGCCTGGTCGATCAACTACCAGAGCTGGACGACGAAGACGACGGGCCCGGTCTACTTGGAAGAGGACGGGCAGCGCCCCCGCCTCATCGTCCTCGAGGACGGATCTGCGGCGGGAGGCGGCGCGCGCGAGGCGAAGATGAACCTGAGCGGTTTCGGGATCGCGGCCGGATTCCGCGTCCGTTTTTAGGGAGCGAGGACAGCATGAGCGGACGACGGTCTTTAGCCTGGGCTCTGGCGACGCTCCTCGGCGCCGCCGGCGTCGGGGCCGGCTCCTCCCCCGCCCTCTCGTCGCGGCAGGAAGCCTGGCTCGCCGACGAGGTTTCGCTCCTCATCACGCCGGCCGAACGCGAGGCCTTCTTGAAGCTGGGAACGGACGCGGACCGCGAGCTGTTCATCGCGGAGTTCTGGCGGCAGCGGGACCCGACGCCCGGAACTCCCGCCAACGAGTTCCGGGACGAGCACGCCCGCCGCATCGTCTTCGCCGACGAGAGGTTCGGCGGCGAGGACGCGCCGGTCGGCCGGCGGACCGACCGCGGACGGACACTGATCGCGCTCGGCCCGCCCCTCGACGTCCAGACATTCGCGACGCCCGACATCTGCCCGGTCGAGATCTGGTACTACCTTCGCGAGATCCGGGCCGGCGGCCCGGCCCTCGTCCGGTTCCTGTTCTTCCAGGAATACGGCGCGGCCGAGTACAAGCTCTATCACCCGCTCAAGGACGGGCCGAAGCGGCTCGTCCCCTTCCCCGAGCGCTGGGAGGACGAAGGATCGGGCGGCCCGCCCTTCCCCGCGGAATGGACCAAGACCGACGCCAAGGCTTATCGGATCCTCACCGCCGTCGTGACCGGAGAGCTGGCCGAGGCGTCCTTCTCGTCCTTTCCCGGGTCGACGGTGGCCGACGACCCGGCGCGCTCGGCCGCCCTCATCGCCGAGCTCATGGCGTCGCCGCGCCGGCGCGTCAACGACGACTATGCCGCCTCGTTCACGGGACGGGAATCGGGATCTGCCCCCGTCGCTTACGCGAAACACGGCATCGGAAGCCGGTCGGCGGCCGCGGCGCTTCGCGACGCTTCGGGACGGCTGCTCCTGAACTACCTCATCGCGCCAGACCGCCTCGCCCTCGAAGTCTTCCAGGACCGATACTTCGCCGGCCTGAGAGTGAAGGTCAAGGCGACTGACGCGGCCGGCCGGGTCGCCTTCCAGTCCGAGACGTTCCGCCCCGTGACCGCGGCCCCGGGCGAGCTCCGGGCCCTGGCCCAGAGTCCGTTCGAGCTCTACGGCTCGTTCCCGATCGAACCCGGAGCCTATCGCCTGGACCTTGTCCTGGAAAACACGGTCTCTAAAGAATTCGCCTCATCCTCGCTCGAAGTTCGCGCGCCCGAGGAGGCCGGGCTCCGGATGAGCCCTCTCGTCCTCTCGCGGAACGCCGTCCGGACGGAAGGGGCGGGGGGCGCCGTCCGGCCGTTCCAGGCCGGGCCGTTCCAGCTCTACCCCTCGGTCGACGGGCTGTTCATGACCAACGACGTCCTGCTCGTTTTCGCCCAGTTGGAAGGCCTGGAGGCGGAGGAGGCCCGGGGAGCGAGCGTCGTCTATTCCGTCCTGAGCGGAGAGACAGCCTTGCGGACGTCGCGACGAGATCTCGCCGACGGCGCGGACCGCCAGGATCTTCTGGAGGAGATCGCGCTCTCGGGTCTCGAGCCCGGCGCCTACGCCGTCAAGGCCGCCCTCCTCGACGGGGAAGGCCGTGAAATCCTGTCCCGAACGGCGGAGTTCGCGGTGACGGCGAAGTTCGTCCCCGGCCGCTGGGTCATCTTCTAGGGCCGAAGAGCTCCCGCGCCTCGCGGACCTTCTCCGCGCCCCACGCCCTGAGCCGGTCGCCGTGGTAGTAGAGGACGGGGATGACGACGAAGATAAGCAGCGTCGAACTTGCCAGCCCGCCGACCGTGCA
>JAFGBC010000079.1 GCA_016933355.1 Candidatus Aminicenantota bacterium | reverse complement strand
GATCAGCTGGCGGTCGGTCTTGGGCTTGACGAAGGGCTGGTAGAGGTTCCGGATGAAGAGGGCCGAGTATGAAACGCTCGCCCCCGAGAGGGCCGACATCTTGGCGGCCAGGATGCCGGCCATCATCAGGCCGATCGCGCCCGGGAAGAGGAGGTCCATCGTCATGGTCCCCCAGATCAGGTCGGGATCATGGAGCCGGCCGGCGTAGAGGGCGATGGCCAGCAGGCCGGTCAGCGCCCAGAAGAGCATGATGAAGCGCTTGAAGAACATCCCCCCGATCATCCCGAAGCGGGCCGTCATCTCGTCCTTGGCCGAGCCGGCCGTCTGCATGCCGGGGGCCGAGGCGATGATCGAGACCAGGTTGGCCAGGGCCATGGCCAGGATCGTATACCAAGCGTACTCGCTGACCGAGGCCGAGCCGAACAGCGCGAACATGTAATCGGGGACGGCGCGGTGGAGCCCGGCGAAGCCGCCGACCCTGGAGAGGCCGATCGGGATCAGGAGCAGAGAGAAGGTCGTGATCAGGACGCCCTGGATGACGTCGGTCAGGACGGCCGCGAAGAACCCGCCCATCATCGTATAGACGCCGACGATGACCGTGTAAATCGCGTAAATGACGAACGGGTTCGTGTAGGAGACGACCGAGCGGAGCTCCCCTTTCTTGTCGCGGTCGCGGAGCTCGGCCAGCCGGGCCGTCTCGGCCTCGTCCAGCCCGGCGCCGTCGCGCTCGACCTCCAAGGCGCGGAGCTCATGGAACATCGCGACGCTCGCCCGCTCGGCCGCCGTGTAGCTCGTCTCCGGCTTTGGCGTGAGGGCGATCATCGTCTTGGCCGCGACCATGTAGCCGACGCCGTTGCCCAGGAAGGCCATGAACAGGGTGAAAACGGCGAAGGCGGCGCCCAGGAAGCGGCTCTTGAAGCGCTCGTTGAAGAAGTCCCCGATCGTGACCAGGCGGACCCGCCGGAAGAAGCAGGTCGTGAACCAGTAGAAGGGCGTCAGGAACAGGACCAAGTACTGGATCCACATCCCGCCGATCCCCTGGCGGTAGACCTCGCGCGAGACGACGATGGCCTGGTCGGCGTTGGTCGACGTCCCCAGGTTGAGGAAGAACTGGTAGAATTTACCCAGGCGGCGGCCGGCGATGTAGAAGTCCTCGGCCGTCCGGGTCCGGCGCGAGGCCCGCCAGCCCAGGACGAGCATGACGGCGACGAAGACGACGATGATCGCGAAATCGAGGGGATGGAGCCCGAGGACCGTCATCCGCTCAGCCTCTCGGCTCCGTCACGGCGCTGTCGCGTCGACGCCTCCCTGCCCTACCAGGCCGCCGCGTACTTGCCCAGGAGCTCGTCGGCCAGCGCCCAGTAGGCGGCCACCGCCTTCTCGGCCCGGTCAAGGCTGTAGCGCGTAAGGAACTCGCGGGCCCGGGCCGGGTCGGCCTCATAAAGCGCCACCGCTTCGGCTTCGATCCGGGCCTGGTCGGCGAAGGCGGCATCTTCGATCCCCATCCAGACGTTTTCGATGTCCTTAATCATGTCCCGCCAGCGGAGGAGCGCCAGCTTGCTCACGGTGCGGAACGCCCACCAGGCGCAGTCGCGCCGGAACCCCCAGCGGCCGTCGACCATGTAGGAGGCCGGCATCCGCGAGATCCCGATGTAGAACGGCATGTGCGGGGTCGTTGCCGGGTTGTCGTAGCCGAGCCAAACGACGCCGCCGATCGGGTCCGGAAGCCAGGCCCGGGACTGGGTGATCTGGAGGTAGGTCGCGGCCGCCGAGCAGATCGTCCGCTCGCGGCGCAGGCGGAGGAGGTCGCGCCAATCGGCGCTGAGGAAGGGGTGCGCGACCGGGCTCTTGACGAGCTCGCCCTTGCGGTTGACGACGGTCAGCGTCCGCGTCATGTCGTAGGCCGTATCCCGGTAAGTGTCGCGAAAGATCGCGAGCAGGTCCCGGACCGTGACCTTCTTCTCGGGCTTGACCGAGAAGGGATAATTCTCCGATTCCGGGTGGAGCTTGAGCGACGGGGCGAGCAGGCTCAGCGCCCGCCACTCGCGGCGGCGGCAATAGATGCTCGTCCGCGATTCCGGCGCGTAGGCGTAGCACACCTCGAACGGCTTTCCGGAGGCCTTGCTCCAGAAGCCCAGATCCTCCGCCAGGGACATGACGTTGGCGGAGGCCATGAACCGCTCGGGATCGCCGAGGTCGAGGCCGCGGATGCGCGAGGCGTTGGCCGAGACGCCGACCTCGTCGTCGGGCACCCTCTGGGCGGCCCAGACCGCGCCCTTGCGGCCTTTGCCCGGCCCGAAGATCTCGAAGTGCCAGACCTCCCGCGGGTCGGCGAACGTGAAGCACTCGCCCCAGTCCGTGTAGCCGTACTGGGCGGTCAGGGCGTCCGCGACCCGGATCGCCTCGCGGGCGGTGGACGCCCGCTCCAGGACGAGACGGTAGAGCTCGGGCGCGTCGATCAAACCCTCGTCGCTCTTGAGCTCGCGCCGGCCGCCGATCGTCGTCTCGCCGATCGCGAGCTGGCGGTCGTTCATGATCGGATAGGCGGCATTGAGATAGGCGTAGGTCTCGGCGACCTGGGGAATCTCGCCCGTCTCGAGCCGGTCGGGGTCGTCCGGCCCCTTGGTCCGCTTGGCCTCGAAATAGACCTTGGCCGTCGTCCCGGGCGCGTAGCGGGCGCGGGCGACGATCGTCATCCAGGTCCGGTCGGTCCCGCTGTCGCAGGAGTGGGAGGTCATGGTCGAGCCGTCGGCCGAGGCCAGCCGCCCGACGAACAGGCTCGTGCAGGATTCGAACGCGGGCTCGTCCCCGCCGGCGCCCGGGCCGGCGTCCGCTCCGACCAGAAGGACCGCCGCAACGACCGGAAGGACGAGGTTCCGCATCCGCCGTTTAAAACGCATCCTCATGTTCGCTGTCGCTCCTTGATTGTTCGGCGGCCCAAGGGGACCGTCCGCCCCGTATCATACCAAATCCGCGCTTAAAAAGGGCGCTCCTTTTCGGCTCGGCTTGACCGGCGGGCGGGTTTGACCCACCCCGGCGATTCTGGTATAAGGGCGGACATGGCCGGCTCCCTGGACGCCCTGCTCAACATCCCGTACATCGGCGAGATCTTCTCCGTCACGGCCGCTCTCGTCTGGGCCTTCGCCGTCATCCTCTTCCGCATCGTCGGGCGGTCGGTCCACCCGCTGGCCCTCAACCTCTTTAAAAACGTGTTCGCGCTCGTCCTGGTCGTGCTGACCGCGGCCGTCTTCGGCGTCGCCCTCACGCCCGACCTGGGCGCCCGCCCCTACCTGCTGATGATCGCGAGCGGGATCCTGGGGATCACCGTCTCGGATACGCTGTTCCTGGCCAGCCTCAACAAGCTGGGGGCGAGCCTGACGGCCATCGTGGACTGCTTCTACAGCCCCTTCATCATCGGGTTCTCGATGATGTTTCTGGGCGAGACGATGAGCGCCCTCCAGATCTTCGGGGTCGCCCTCATCATCTCGGCCGTCCTGACCATCGGCCAGAAGAAGCACGAGCGGGCGGTGCCGCACCGCGAGCTCCTCCTCGGCGCCGGGTTGGGGACGGCCGCGATGCTGACGATGGCGGCCGGGATCGTCATGATCAAGCCGCTCCTCGCCTCCGTCCCGCTGATCTGGGCGGTGTTCATGAGGCTGGCCGGGGCGGCGGCTTCTCTGGCGATCGTTTTCGCCGTCCTTCCCGGCCGCAAGGAGCTACTCCGCCCGCTGGCCCGCCGCGCCAACCTGCGGGTCATGGCCCCGGCGGCTTTCCTGGGGACTTACCTGAGCCTGATGTCCTGGATGGCGGGGATGAAATACACGTTCGCCTCGGTCGCGGCCGCCCTCAGCCAGCTCAGCACGATCTTCATCTTCATCCTGGCGGCAATCTTCCTCAAGGAAAAGGCCACGCCCTGGCGGATCCTGGCGATCGGGCTCGCCTTCCTGGGCGCCTATCTGGCGACGGTCGGCTAGGTTACGAAGATCAAAACCCGCCCGGTGGGGCGGCCAGCTCAAGGTCGATCCAGAAGGAATGCTTCTTGGGGCCGCGCATGAACGGCGACGACGTGTCCCGTCCGGCGTCGGCCCGTTCGTCGCCGCCGCGGATAGCGCCTTCCATCGAGGTGTCCATCGTAGCGGCCTGGCTCCCCGCCGCGGCGCGGCGGGCCATCATGGCCTTGCGCATCTCCTCGGTCATGCCGCCCCACTCGAACCCGAGCTTGATCGCGGCGCCGGGCGCGGCCCCGATCCCGCCCGGTTGTCCGGCCCGGCTGAGGGGGATCCGAAACTCATAGACCGCGATCTTGTCCTTGAGCGCGTTCCGGAAGAGGGGCGGCTCCGCGGGGGCGGCTCCCGGATCACCGGCCCCGGGCTCGCTCCGTTTCTTGTCGATCACTTCGCTCTCGTAGAGGACATAGAACGGACGGCCCGCAATCTCGCGCTTTCGCTCCTCGGTAACGACCTGCCCGTCCTTTTCCCAGGCGGCGATAAGCTCTTGGGCGTTGACGCGCCGGGCCTTGAAGACGATGCCGTTGTCCTTCTTTTTCTTCCCCTCGGCGTTGGAATAGACGGTCATGCCGGTGGCGTCGATCGAGCTGAGAGATTTCGGGTCGTTGAAGATAAAGACCAGGTAGAGGTTTCGGCCGTCGTTGCGGAAGCCGTAAGCGGCTTGGGTGTCCTTATCGACCGCCAGCTCGGCGGCGGTCCACTCCAGATCCAGGCCGTCGACCTTGACCGGCTCGGCGGCCCAGGCGCTCCGGACGGGCGCGTCCTTAGCCGCGGCGGGGATAACGGCCATGAGCGACAGCGCCCCCAGGACCGGCAGAATAGCGTTGCGCGAACAGCGTCTCATATGATCCTCCTCACGGGCCACATATCATCGTACACCCCCCGGCCTTTCCGGACAAGGCGTCCTCCCGCGGGCTAAGGCCCAAGGAAGGACCGACCGAGCGACGGAGCGCATCCGCCTTAGGAAGTCAGCAGGCGGTGGACCTCCTCGACGCCGCTCGCCGCGTCCGGCGCGTATCCGGTGGCCGCGATCTTCCGGGCAAAATCGGACGTCACCGGCGCGCCCCCGACGATGACGGGCGTCGACAGACCGGCCGCCCGGACGGCGTCAACGACGGTCTTCATCTGGACCATGGTCGTCGTCAGGAGCGCCGAGAGGGCGACGACGTGAGCGTTATGGTCCTTGACGGCCTGGACGAAGGTCTCGGGCGCGACGTCGGCGCCCAGGTCGACGATCTTATAGCCGGCGCCCCGGAGCATCATGGCCACCAGGTTCTTTCCGATGTCGTGGAGGTCGCCCTTGACCGTGCCGATAACGACGACGCCCTTGGGCTCGATCCCGTCCCGGACGAGGAGCGGCTCGAGCCGAGCCAGGCCGGCGTGCATGGCCCGGGCGGCGACCAGGACTTCGGGGATGAAGACTTCGTTGTTCTTGAACTGGACGCCGAGCTTTTCCATGGCCGCGATCAGGCCTTCGTTCAGGATCCGGGCGGTCGGCATCCCCGCATCCAGGGCTTTCTGGACCAGGGCGACGACGTCGTCTCTGCGGCCGTTGAGCAGCGCGTCTTGGAGTTCGCTCAGCATGAATCCCTCTCCTTGGAGCGTTCGGTCAGTATTATATGTCACGAACTCCCGCGAAAAGTCAATCCCTCGATCGGTCCGCCTTAAGGCAAGGACATATCCAGGGATAGTCCTGAGCCTTGCGAAGGGCAATCCCTCGATCGGTCCGCCTTAAGGTCGCATGAACCTCGACCGCCCCCTTTTCGTATCCTATTTATGGTAGGATGTCTTTAACGCTCCGACAGGAGGAACGCTCATGGTCATCCGCAAAATCCTGGGAACGCTCGTCATCGTCCTCATCGGACTTCCGACCTTGTTCGGGATCATCTGGGCCGTCGGCCTTGTCGAGGCGACCGTCTCGCCCGAATTCCTGACCGACCTCCCCCGCGAGATCATCGCCGAGATTCCCGACCGGGCCGACGCCATCTTCGAGGCCGCCCAACGGGACGCCGAGATCGGCGACCCGGACACCCGCGCTTGGCTCCAGGCCGCCGCGAAGACGGGGATCGCGCCCCGCGATCTGATGGACCGGACGGGCCTTCTGGAGTGGATGAGGGGCGAACTCGCCGATTCCCTAAGGCTCGCGGGCGGAATGCTCCGCGGCGACGAGCCGTTGCGAAGGGTCGACATCGACCTCCGCCCCCTGAAACGGGCGCTGCTGCACCCCGAGACGGACCGTTTCCTGGCGGAAACGATCAAGAACCTTCCGCCCTGCGACGAGGCCGGGCTTATGGCCTGGCAGAAGCTAGCCGCCGCGGGCGGACGGGGGCGCGATCTCCCCGCCTGCGTCCCCGACCCCGAGATCGCCCGGGAGGTCGTGCTGAGCGCGCGCGACCGGGCCGTCGCCCGCATGGACGACGAGATCCCCTTCCTCGAGGACGCCCGAGAGATCGACCTCCCGTTCTTCCAGCGGGGAATCTCGGGCCCGGTGACCACCCTGTCCTACGGCCTGTTCCTGATCCCGGCCTTGTTCATCTTTCTGGGGGCCGTCATCGCCGCCTCCTCGCGGGCCGGCATCCTGCGCTGGTCCGGATATTCGGTGATGGCCGGCAGCATCCCCGTCCTCGTCATGGCCTGGCTGATCAAGCGCTCCTCCCTGTGGGCGCTCGCCGGAGGTCCTTTCGGCTGGCGCAGGAGCTGGTCCTCCGAGCTCGAAAACTACCTGCTGATCAAGATGAGCTGGATCCCGATCCGCATCGTCGACCAGCTCTTCTCGCCGGTCATGTACACGGCCGCGGTCATCGCCGTCATCGGCGTCGTCCTGGTCGCCCTGTCCTATTCCATGAAGCAGACCCCGGCCGCCGCGTCTGCGCGCTGACTCCAAATATCAAGGGGTGCGTTCGGCTAGAGACCGGCGGGGCTTGTTCGTTAAGTCAGCGGGTTAAGGAAACGGGTGGCGCGGGTGGGGGTCCCTCGGCGCCCGCAAAGGGCTCGCGGTCGTCGATGGAGAAGGCCGTATGAGAGACCGAGCGGGCACGGTTCCCGACGAGCGCAGCGATGGAGGGAGAGCGAGGGCTCGAATCGAGTGAAGCTTTCCTCGCCGGGGAAAGCGAACGCGCCTTCGAATCGACGATCCCGAGCCCTTTGCCTACATCCTTGGCACGGCCGCCTGGGATTTGATATCATCTTGGCGGTCGTCATGAAACGGTTCAAGGTCGGCATCGACTCCTACAGCCTCAAGCCGCTCCGTCTGTCCGCGTTAGAAATCCTGGACTGGGCGGCGGCCAACGGCGCCGACGGCGTCCAGTTCTCCGAAAGGCCGCTCCCCGCCGGCCGCGATGAGCGCGACCACGCCTTCCTCAGCGAGCTCGGCGCCCGGGCCCGCGCCGCGGGACTCTACCTCGAATGGGGCGGCGCCGAGCACATCCCGGTCGACCTCGAATCCGGCCGGCCCAAGGATATTACCGCCGTCAACAGGCGGGCGGCCGAAGAGGCCCGGGCCTTGGGCGTCCGGATCATCCGCTCTTGTTCGGGAGGGCTGATGCGCTGGACGGACCAAGGGCCGTCCACGGAGGCGCTTCTGCGGGCCGCCGCCGACGGCCTCCGCGCCCAAGTCCCCATGCTCAAAGACCTTGGCGTGACCCTGGCGATCGAAACCCACTTCGAGTTCACGACCTTCGAGCTGGCGCGGCTTCTGGAGGCGTCCGGCGCCGATCCCGGCGACGGCCTAGGCGTTTGCTTGGACACCATGAACCTGCTGACCATGCTCGAGGATCCGCTGCCGGCCGTCCGCCGCGTTCTGCCCTGGATCGTCTCCACCCACATCAAGGACGGCGGCCTTCTGCTCGAAACGAACGGATTGAGAAGCTTCCCGGCCGAAGCCGGCCGGGGCGTTATCGACCTCAAGGGCGTCTGCGAAGCCCTGTCCGGACTCGGCCGCGACGTCACGCTCTCCCTCGAGGATCACGGCGGGAGCTTTCTCATCCCCGTCTTCGACCCCGCTTTTCTGGCGCGCTTCCCCGACCTGGACACCGCGGAATTCGCCGGCCTCCTCAGGATCGCGGCGAAGACCGCTTCCCGCGTCGCGAACGGAGCAACCGCGATCATCAGCCGGGAGGACTGGCCGTCCCTGTGCGAGGACCGCGTCCGGCGCGGACTGGCCGCCGTCCGTGCCGTGGTCGAGGCCGGCGCGGGCCGAACGCCTTGAGGTACAGGACATGGCCGCCCACGAAGAATTTTCTCTCCCCGGCCGAGACGACCTCTTGGACAAGGCGCGCGCGCTCGGCGTCGAAATCCCCTATACGGACGATGTCTCGGCGCTCTTAACTCCGGTCCAGGTGGCGGGACGGACGCTTCCCAACCGGATGGTCGTCCTCCCCATGGAAGCGGCCGACGCCGAAACCGACGGCGCGCCCACCCCGATCACGGCCCGGCGCTACGAGCGCCTCGCCGCGGGCGGCGCCTCGATCGTCTGGTTCGAGGCGACGGCCGTGACGCCCGAAGGCCGGTCCAACCCCCATCAGCTCATGCTCCGCGCCGAGACCAGGGCCGCTTTCAAGCGCCTCGTCGGGCGCGTCCGCAAGGCCGCCCGGGCCGCGGGCCGCGATCCGCTCCTCATCCTCCAGCTGACCCACTCGGGACGCTTCGCCAAGCCCGAGGGCCTTCCCCAGCCCGTCCTGGCCCATCGAAACCCCTTCCTGGACGGGCTTCTCAGCCTGCCCGGCAACTACCCGCTCATCAACGACGAGACCCTTCAAGCCCTCCAGGACCGCTATCTGGCGGCGGCCCGCCTCGCCCATGAGGTCGGCTTCGACGGCGTCGACGTCAAGGCTTGCCACGGCTACCTCGTCTCGGAGCTCCTGGCGTCCTTCACCCGCCGGGACAGCGCCTACGGCGGATCGCTGACGAACCGCTCGCGCTTCCTCCTGGAAACCTTGGCTCGGATAGGAGACGACGCGCCCGGGCTCGTCCTGACCAGCCGGCTGAGCGTCTTCGACTCGATCCCCTCCCCCTTCGGTTTCGGCGTCGACGCCGACGACCCGGCCCGCGAGGACCTGACCGAACCGGTCATGCTCATCCGCAAGCTCATCGCGTCCAAAATCGCGCTCTTGTCCTTCTCGGCCGGAATCCCGGCCTACAAGCCCTGGTACGGCCGCCCCTTCGATAAGCCCGCGCCGGGCGGCGTGACGCCGGACGAGCATCCGCTCGAGGGCGTGGCCCGGCTGCTCCGCATCTCCGGCCTCCTCCAGTGCGAGTTTCCGGACCTTCCCGTCGTCGGCACCGGGATGTCCTGGCTGCGCCAGCACTTCCCCCACGTCGCCGCCGCCGCGGTCGCGTCCAGGATGATGAGCCTGGCCGGCCAGGGGCGCGGCAGCCTCGCCCGCCCCGACTGGCCGGGCGCCCTGGCCCGGGACGGCGGCCTGGCGCCCGACCGCGCCTGCACGACCTGTTCGCTCTGCTCCAAGCATCTCCGAGAAGGAAAACCCGTTCGCTGCCTCGTCCACGACAACCGCCTCCCCGGGCCGGCGCCCCGGCCGGGCGGCCGGAGAAGCGGAAAGGCCTGATCCATGACGAGACCGAAGCGCGCGGTCCGCGAGAACGCCTGGCTGGGCCGCGCCAAGCGGATCATGGCCCTGGCCCAGACCGGGCTGGCCTACGCGGCGAACGATTACGAGCGCGACCGCTACCGCGAGCTCGAGGCGATCAGCCTGGCGATGATGGCCGACCTGACGGGATCCGAGGTCGCGGCGATCGGGCCGTTCTTCGAGGGCAACTGCGGCTACCAGACGCCCAAGGTCGACGTCCGGGCCGGCGTGATCCGGGAGGGCAAAATCCTGCTCGTCCGGGAAAAGGCCGACGGCCGCTGGGCGCCGCCGGGAGGGTTCGCCGACATCGGCTGTTCGCCGGCCAGGACCGCCGTCAAGGAAACGCGCGAGGAGGCCGGGCTCAGGGTCGAGCCGGTGCGTTTGATCGCGGTCCTGGACAAAGCCCTTCACCCCCATCCGCCTTCGCCCTACCACATTTATAAGATCCTCTTTCTGTGCCGGGAGCGGGGCGGCAAGCTCGCCCCAGGCTGGGAGGTCCTGGACGCCGCGTTCTTCGACCCCCGGAAACTGCCGCCGCTGTCCAAGGAGAGGATCACGCGCCGTCAGATCGGCCTGTTCTTCGAATACCGGAAGCATCCGTCGGAGCCGCCCGTCTTCGACTGAGACGGACGCAGGAGGTCCAGCCATGGCCGGCATCAAAGACCGACTGGCGCTCGTCGGCGCCCTGGCCGGCGTCCCTGAGATTCTCCGGGTCAAGCCCTCGATCGTCGTCTTCCTCTGCCGCTATATGAGGAAGTTTCGGACACGCGTCGTGGGAGGACGCGTCATCCTCCACTCCCATCTTCCGCCCCTGAACGGCCCCGCCTACAGGCGATTCGTCCGCGAACACCTGATCGCCCGGGTTGAGGGCCCGTCTCATGCCCAGGTCGGCCTGACCAACGCCTGTCCACAGAGCTGCGCCTATTGCTACAACCGCGGCCGGACCGGCCGGCCGATGGACACGGCAACCATCCTCGGCGTCGTCCGCGATCTCAGGGCGCTGGGCGTCGTCTGGATGGGCTGGACCGGAGGCGAGCCTTTGCTCAACCGCGACATCGTGCGGATCACCGAGAGCGCGGCGCGTGACTGCGCGGTCAAGCTCTTTACGACCGGGTCGGGATTGACGCCGGAGCTGGCCCGCGACCTGTCCCAGGCGGGGCTCTTTTCGGTGTCGGTGAGCCTGGACGACCCGCGCGAGCGGGAGCACGACCGCTGCCGCGGCCGCAAGGGCGCCTACCGCGAAGCCCTGAAGGCGATCGAAACATTCCGGAGCGTCGCCGGGCTCCACGTCGGCGTTTCCTCGGTCCTATCTAGGGACTCGATCCGGAGAGGCGGCGCCGAGGAGCTTCTCGCCTTCCTGGAAACCCTCGGCGTCCATGAAGCCTGGATCAGCGAGGCGAAGCCGAGTCTGCCCCGCTTCTGGTCCGACGACCTCGTCATCGGCGAAGAGGACCGCCTCCGACTCGTCCGGCTTCAGGACGAATACAACAAGAATCCCAAGGCGAAGCTGACCGTCAATTACCTCGGACACTTCGAGGGCCGCGAGCACTTCGGCTGCAACGCGGGCCGCAAGATGGTCTACGTGGACGCCTTCGGCGAAGTCAGCCCATGCGTCTTCACGCCTTTCAGCCTGGGCAACGTCCGGACGCAGCCCCTGGCCGAGACCGTCGCGGCGATGAACCGGCGCTTTCCCTCCGAGGAGAGCTGCTTCATGAACAGGAACTTCGGGCTGCTCGCCGCGGCCTCTCGCGGACGCGTCCCGCT
>JAFGBC010000286.1 GCA_016933355.1 Candidatus Aminicenantota bacterium | reverse complement strand
AGACGCGGAGCGCGGGCGCCTCCTGCGGCGCGAAGGCCCCGCCTACGCCGGGATCGACGCCGACCTCAAGCGTCCTTTTACGGACGAGTTCTCGGTGTCCGTGGGCGGCGGCCTGGGTCGGGGCTGGCGGGCCGCGCTGGCCGGATTCTACCGCGAGACGCGCAACCTCGTCGCGGCGGTCAACACCGGAGTCCCCTTCTCCGCCTACGATCCGGTCGCGATCTACGACCCGGGCGACGACCTCCTGCCCGGGACCCACGACGACCTGAATGTCACGGTCTTCAATCAAAGCGCCGATTCGCTGGGCCGGGACTGGCGGCTCCTTACGAATCCCGTCTCGCCGAGCCGACCCATCTCGCGCTACCGCGGGCTGGACCTGACGGTCGTCAAGCCGTTCGGACGGCGGGGAGGGTTTTTCCTGGCGGCCACCGCGACCGAAGCGATCGGGACGACGAGCCCGGGATACACGGAATGGGAGAACGACGACGGGCTGCCCGGCGCCCTTTACGACAACCCGAACGCGCTCATTAACGCCAAGGGTCGCCTTCGCTTCGACCGCGCCTATGTCGTCCGGACCGCCCTGGCCCTGGACGGGCCGGCCGGGACGCGGCTAGCCGTCCTCGGCAAGTACTACGACGGCCAGCCCTTCGCCCGCTGGATCGTCGTCGAGGGGCTCAACCAGGGTCCGTTCGCGATCATGGCCCATCCCCGGGGCGTCGCCCGCTACGAATTCAACATGACCTGGGACGTCCGCCTCGAAAAAACACTGGCCGTCGGCGGCGGCCGCCTGCGGCTGTTGCTGGACGGGTTCAACGTCTTCAACCAGCACCTGGCGACCGAGGAGAATCCCTGGACCGGCCCGGACTGGCCGCTCCGCTTCGCGACCGAGGTCGAATCGCCGCGCATCTTCCGACTGGGGTTGGCCTATGAATTCTGACCGTCCTGTCCGAACCCTTCGCGCCGTCCTCCTCCTGGGACTGGGAGTCCTCGCCGGCGCGCCGCTGTCCGGCTACGATCTCTTCATCCACCGCCCCGAGCCCGAGCGCGGGCTCCTCTCGGCCCGGAGGACGATCGTCGTTCAGGGCGAGATCTTCGGCCATCTTCTGGCCCCCTCGTCTTTTCCGAGCTACACCGACCAGACCGGACTCGTCGACCGCTGGAATTACGGCTTCCGGAACGTCATCTATTTCTCCCCGAAGACGCGCTTCCTGGCCCAGCTCCTGACCCACGACGACGGGCACAACCGGACCAAGTTCGACTGGCATTTCTCGCTGCGTCACGGCCTCGCCGAAAACCTCGTCCTAGTCGTAGGCCACGACAGCAATCACGATTCCGACCATCAGAGCCTGCGCATGGGCAAGCCCTATTACGAGAACCGGAACTATGTCGGGTTGGGGCTGCCGCTGGCCACGGACGCGTTCTATCTCGAGCCCTTTCTGTCGCTGTTTCACCACACGAATCAGCGCGCCCACGTCGACCTGTCGGGCGACAAGATCAAGCAGGAAATGGGCTTAAGGGCGGCGGTCTGGGTCCGGGATCAGGCCACGCTGAACGTCCAAATCGTCTCCAGGGCGTCCGAGCTCCTGACGGTCGGCACCTCCTTCGTCCTCGACGTCCTCCTCCGTGTCCCGGTCGCCGACTGGCTCGAGCTCTCCTGCGGCGGCGGGCTCTGGCAGGACCGCGAGAAGAGCCCGCTCGGCCGCAAGCTCAAGTATCATAAATATCTGTGGGGCATCGCCATTCCGTTTTAGTTGCTCAGGGGAGAGTCGCATGTTGTCCGCCACCGAAAAGATCGTGTTCGCTCTGATGGCCGCGGCCACGGCGCTGGCCTTTTTGGCTCCGCTTACCCTCCGCTACCGGATCATCCGGGCCGGCCGATCCGGCCCGCGCCGGACCGGCCTCGGACGTCGTCTGGGGGCAACCCTGGGCAAGGTCCTTCTCCAGCGCTGCACGCTCAAGAACGAGCGGCGGTTCACGGGCGTCATGCATGTCTTCATTTTCTACGGCGCCTTGACCTTCGACACGATGACCGTCAACCATGCGCTGGAAGGCTTCTTCGACGGGTTTTTCCTCTTCGGACAAACCGGGTTCGGGCTCCTCTTCTCGCTCGTCGTCGATGTCTTCGCCGTCCTCGTCCTGGCCGGGACGCTGTTCTTCATCGTGCGCCGCTTCATCGTCCGCCCCGAAGCCTACAGGACGACCCGCCTCGACTCGGCCCTGATCTACGCGTTCCTGATCGCGGTCACTTTGAGCTACCTCTATTTCGAGGCCTACGCCATCGCCCTCCATCCGGAGACGGCCCGCCTTTCGTTCCTGGGAAGCGCGCTGGCCGACCGCATCGCCGCCTCGGGGAGCTCCGCCGCCGCGGTCATCGGGCATTTCAAGACGTCCTGGTGGCTGCACATCCTCCTCGTCTTTGGGTTCATCTCCTACGTCCCCCATTCCAAGTACCTCCACATGCTGGCCGGCCCGTTCAACGTCCTCCTCCGGCCCGAGAGGCGCTGCGGCGAGCTCGAGGCCCTCGCCCTCGAGACGTCGGACCGCTTCGGCGTCGAAAAGTCCGCGGATTTCAGCTGGAAAGACAACCTGGACGCCTTTGCCTGCATGGAATGCGGCCGCTGCCAAGACGTCTGCCCCGCCTTCATCAGCGAGAAGCCGCTCTCTCCGAAAATGCTCCTCTTCAAACAGGAGCGGCGGCTCCTCGCCGAGCGCAAGCTCCTCCTGGCCAAAAAGGGGGACGAGGGCGCGCCGCTCATGCCCGGGACGTTCGAGGAGGGCGAAGTCTGGAGCTGCACGACCTGCGGCGCCTGCATGCACGTCTGCCCGGTCGAGATCGAGCACATCGCTAAGATCGTCGGGCTCCGCCGGAGCCGGGTCCTGATGGAGAGCAAATTCCCGGCCGAGCTCAACGCGACCTTCCGGAACATGGAGACCAACTCCAATCCCTGGGGGATCGGGTTCGCCGATCGCGCCGCTTGGACTGAGGATCTCGGCATCCCGCTGATCAAGGACGAGCCGGAGACGGACTGGCTCTACTACGTGGGGTGCGCCGGGTCGTTCGACGAAACGGGAAAGACGACATCGGCGGCTCTGGCCTCGCTCCTGAAGCGGGCCGGCCTGGCCTTCGCCGTCCTGGGTCCCGAGGAGAAGTGCTGCGGCGACTCGGCCCGCCGCCTGGGCAACGAATATCTCTTCCAGCAACTGGCGGCCGAAAACCTGGCGGCCTTCCTTCGCTACGGCGTCAAGAGGATCGTCACCGCCTGTCCCCACGGATTCAACCTGCTCAAGCACGAATATCCGCGCCTCATGGACACGCTGTCCGCTTTCTCGGAAGAGGACAAGGCCGCGCTGCGCGCGATCGAGGTCGTTCACCACACGGAGCTCCTGGCCCGCCTCCTCCGAGAAGGCCGTCTCAAGGTCGCCTCGTCCGGCATCGAGGACCTGACCTATCACGATCCCTGCTACCTGGCCCGTCACAACGGGATAACCGAAGCGCCGCGCGAGGTTCTGAGCCGGCTGGCCCGGGGCGGCCTGCGCAAGCTCGACCGTTCGGGCGAGCACGGGTTCTGCTGCGGGGCGGGCGGCGGGCTGATGTGGACCGAGGAGTCGCTCGGGACACGGGTCAACCATCTCCGGACCGACGAGGTCCTGGCCTCGGGCGCCATGACCGTCGCCACGGCCTGCCCTTTCTGCAAAACCATGCTCGCGGACGGCCTGAAGGACAAGGGGCGGACCGACGTCGCCGTCATGGACGTCGCCCAGCTCCTGGCCGAACGGACCGCCTAGCGCTTTGACTTTATCCCGCCGCTTGCTATAATAAACGGTTCATCATGTCCCTCTTCAAGAAGAAAAAAAACCGCCGCGTCTGCGTCGTCGGCCTGGACGGCGTCCCCCACTCCCTCCTCCTCGATTTCTGCGGGCGCGGGATCATGCCGGCCATGGCCAAGCTCGTCGCGGCCGGACGCCTGCATCGAATGAAGGCCAGCCTGCCGGAGATCTCAGCCGTCAGTTGGACCGACTTCATGACCGGGACGAACTCGGGAACGCACGGCGTCTTCGGGTTCACCGATTTCAAGCCCGGCTCCTACGAGCTCCGCTTCCCCAACTACCAGGACGTCCGGGCCGAGACGATCTGGGACGCGCTCGGCCGCCGGGGCCGCAAATCGATCGTCATCAACCAGCCGTCCACCTACCCGGCCCGCCCTCTGAACGGAGTCCTCGTGTCGGGCTTCGTCGCCCTCGACCTGGCCAAGGCCGTCTATCCCGCCGCCCAGAAGCTGGCCCTGGAGACGATGGGCTACCAGATCGACATCGACACCCAGCGCGCCCGCGAAGATCACGACGTCCTCTGGCGGGACCTGGACAAGACCATGTCCGGCCGCCAGAAGGCCCTCAACTATTTTTGGGGCGACCCTTGGGATTATTTCGAGCTCGTGATCACCGGGACCGACCGTCTCCACCATTATCTCTGGGACGCCGGACAGGATCCCGCTCATCCCGACCACGCCCGTTTCCTGGACTACTACCGCCGGGTCGACCGAATCATCGAGCGCGTCGCCGACAACCTCAAACAACCCGACGAGCGCGACCCCGTCCTCTATCTCCTCTCCGACCACGGCTTCACCGGGCTGGAGCTCGAAGTCAACCTGAACGCCTGGCTTGAGCAAGAAGGCTACCTCGCCTTTGAGACCCCCGCGCCCAAAAGTCTCGGGGAGATCGCGCCCGGATCGCGCGCCTTCGCCCTGGATCCGAACCGGATCTACCTCAACCTCAAAGGCAAGTTCCCCAAGGGGTCGGTCGACCCTGATTCGGCCCCGGCTTTGCGCGAAGAGATCCGCGCCAAGCTCGAGCGGCTCGAGCACGCCGGCCGCAGGGTCGTCCATAAGGTGTTCGCCGCGGAGGACGCCTACTCCGGCCCGCTCACCGGCCGCGGCCCCGACCTCCTGGCCGTCTCCGCCACCGGTTTCGATTTCAAAGGCTCGACCCGGAAGAAGGAGGTCTTCACCGAGACCAACCTTCGCGGCATGCACACGTGGGACGACGCCTTTTTCTGGGCCGCGGAGGACCACGGCGACGACCTGAAGATCTCCGACCTGGCCGCCTT
>JAFGBC010000285.1 GCA_016933355.1 Candidatus Aminicenantota bacterium | reverse complement strand
GACGACGCGGCCGGCGCCGTCTACGCCCATGCCCTAGAGGCCGGGCTCAAGTCCCTGATCGAATTCGACGAGACCGAGGGCCGCTATTACCCGTCGGCGAAGCTCGAGGAGGAGTTGGCCGATCTCATCGACGACTACGAGGACTGGGCGTTCTGGGATCTGCTCGTCCTCAAGCTGGCCGAGCGCGATCTCGTCCGCCAGATAGGGCAGGAGTCGGTCGACGCCATGGACGACAAGGAACTCGAGGAGCGGCGGGCGCCCTATATCCAGAAGTACGAGAAGGAAATCGAGAAGCAGGGCATCCTCAACATCGAGATCTACCGCGTCTCGTGATCCGGGGAGGCGCCGGGGTGAATCCGGGCGGTCCTTCTCCGCAGGTCTGCGGCCCGGGAGTTAAGCGCGCTGGCTGGAAAAGGCCTCCGTCTCTTCATCGACAAGATCCGGGGGCTCGAAACCAGTCCGCGGCCCCCGGGCTGCCGGAGCCTCTCCGCGGGGGAAAAATGCCGGCTCCGGCAGGGGGATTTCCGGATTGTCTATTCGATCGATGACCGCGAGAAGACGGTTATCGTCGCCAAGGTCGGACATCGAAAAGACGTCTACCGATAAGCAGGGGGGGCGCTCATCTGTGTCCCCCTATTCGATCTCTTTGTCCCTCGGGAATACGCTCGCGAGAATGGGGACACAGATGAGCGGCAGGAAATATCAGCGCTGCGGCAGTGCCGATTTCATGAAGGCCGCGATGTCCGCCTTGAGCTTGGCGTGCGACGGCTTGTGGGTGTACATCATGTGGCCGGCCTCGTAATAGCCGAACGCAACGCGGTCTTTGATCTCGCCGCCCGGGTCCATGTGCGAGACGGTGTACTCGGTCGCGAGGAACGGTGTCGCGCCGTCGTAATAGCCGTTCGCCAGGAAGACCTTGAGAAAGCGGTTCTCGGTCATAGCCCGGCGCAGCGTCTCGGAGACGTTGAGATACTCGTTCTGAGAGTCGGCGTAACTCCAGGGCCGGACGTTCCCCGAGATCGCGTAGACGATGTCGGTCTCGTACTTGAGCTCGCCGCGCAGGTAGGCGTTGAGGGCGGCCGCGAACGGGCCGTAGATCGCGTCGTTGCTCGGGTCGGATTCGTAGACTTCGCCGGCCGCGTCGTAGTCGAACCCCGTCAAGCGGCCGTCAAGCCGGCCGATCGTCTTCCGCTCCCCGCGCAGGAGCTCCTTACAGAAGCGGGGCAGTGTGATGCGCAGGTTGGCCCTGTCGACGAACGCCGGGTCGAGCCCGGTCAGCCGGGCGAGGTCGGCGCCGATCGCCTTCTTCTCGGCGTCGGGGAGCGCGTTCCCTTTCATGAGGGCCGTCGCGTAGGGCCCGAGGGCGAAGCGGCGCGCCTCCTCGACGACGTCCGCGACCGGCCCGGCCTGGAGGTCCGCCGCGAGCTTCTTGTGGTACCAAGCGTCGGCCGCGTAGGTCGGGACGAAGAAGATGTTGGGAAGGTCATTTCCGGGCGCGAACCGGAAGTTCTGGAAGTTGATGGCCGACGAGACGAGGACGATCCCGTTCAGGAACATGCCGGGGGCGCGGCCCTGGAGCCAGCCGGCCAGGCCCGAGGCGCGGACCGTGCCGTAGCTCTCGCCCAGGATGAATTTGGGCGACGCCCAACGCCCGCGCCGGGTCACGAACAGCCGGATGAACTCGCCGACCGACTCGATGTCCTCGAGGTAGCCGTGGAATTGGGACGGGTTCTCGCCGGGGACGGCCCGGCTGTAGCCGGTCGAGACCGGGTCGATGAAGACGAGGTCGGTCGCGTCGAGGAGCGTGTATTCGTTGTCGACGAGCTCGAAGACGGCCGGGAGCGGGAAGCCCTCGTCGTCGAGCCGGACCTTGCGGGGGCCGAAGGCGCCCATGTGGAGCCAGACCGACGAGGAGCCGGGCCCGCCGTTGAAGGCGAAGGTCAGGGGGCGGGCGGCGGCGTCGCGGACGTCGCTCCTGAAATAGGCCGTATAGTAGATCGCGGCCTTGGCGCGGCCCTCTTCGGTTTTAAGGAGCATCGTTCCGGCGATCGCCGTGTAGGGGAGGGGCTTGCCGCCGATCGTGATCGAGTGGCGGGTTTCGGAGGACGTTTCTTCGGGCGGCTTGATAAGCGCGGCTTGCTGCTGTACGGCGGGGCCTGCGTCGGGCCGCTCCGGCTTGGATTGCTGCTGGAATATCCGGCTCTCGGGTTGCGATGGGAACGACGGATTGAACTGGCTCCGGCGGTCGCGCTGGGACTGGGCTGGGGCGGAGGCCGGGAGGAAGCCCGTGACGATGAGCACGACGGCCAAGAGCCCGGCCGTGATAAAGAACGGTTGTCTTCGGCGCATGTTCATTCTCCTTTATGCGTGCCGCTCAATCATGGGTGCCGCTCATCCGTGGCCCCATTTTTGAACGGCTCGTCACTCGAGATAACGCTCGAGAAAACGGGGGCACAGATGAACAGCCCCCATTGAGAATAGCGCATTCGCGACCGGAGATTCAACGGGCATTGTCTCCGCCTGCGATCCGATCTCGGGAGCTAGCCCCGGCGCGAAGCTCGGGTCCGCCGGCAGCCTTTCCCGGACGCGGGCGCGCGGCCAAAAAAAATTTGACACCGCCGCGCCGGGGAGCCTATCATTCCATCAATAAGTCAAAGACAGCCCATCGTTCAGAACCGTTGCCGGTCAGGCGGCGGGGACTGTCGTTCATTTTCTTCTTGAAAGGAGGCGTCTTTGAAAAACGCCGCTCTATTCGTCCTATTGGCCGTCATAACGACTGTGACTCCGGGACTCAACCCGACGCTCCCGGCAGATAGCGCCGATTCCCTTCCATCGCTGGAACCCGCGGTCCTGCCGAAGACTCCGGTTTATTTCATCCCCAACCGGGGCCAACAGGATGCCCGCGCCTCGTTCTATGCCCGCCTGGGCCGGACCACTTTATGGCTGACGCGGGACGGGCTGATCTTCGACGGCCGGGAACCCGGGCGCGGCGAAGCAACGGCCGGTTCCCGCGAAGTGACGCGCCTGACCTTCAAGGGGATGTCGCCGGCCTGCAGGCTCACGGCGCTCGAAGCGACCGATCACGCGGTCAGCTATTTCAACGGCCCCGAGCCGGAAGACTGGATCACGGGCCTGCCGACGTCCAAGGCTGTCCTTTACGAGGACGTCTATGACAAGATCGACCTCAAGATCTACGGCGCCGGGGAGGGGGTCGAATACGATTGGATCGTGAGGCCAGGCGGAGACCCGGCCATGATCCGGATGGCGTTCGCGGGCGAGGGCCGGACGCGCATCGACAGCGGGGGCGACATCGTCGTCGAGACCCCGCGCGGCGCCGTCCGGCACCGAAAGCCTTCGGCCTATCAGGGCGCTTCCGGCCGCCGCATCGTGGTCGAAGCCGACTTCCGCGAGATCGCCGCCGGCGAATACGGGATCGAGGTCGGTTTTTTTGACCGGACGAGGAGCCTTTTCATAGACCCCTTCGTCGTCGGCTATGCCACCTATCTCGGAGGGAGAGACACCGATTGGCATTGGTGCATGGCCGTCTCCCCGGGGGGAGAAGCTTTCCTGGCCGGCCAGACGCACAGCCTCGATTTTCCGGTCCCCGGCCCGAGGGCCGTCACGTCCTTGTCCCGCTGGGACGCTTTTATCGTCAAAATGGCCGCGGACGGCCAGTCCCTTCTCTATTCGGCCTTCTTCCCGATGGTGGACGGCGGTGCCCCGATCGGTCTGGCCGTGGATCAGAAGGGCGCGGCTACGGTCGTCGGCTATACCTATAACAACAGATTCCCCGTCAAAAAGGCCTTCCAGGCGAAATTCGGAGGAGGTGTGTTCGACGGCTTCATCGCCCGACTCACGCCCAACGGCCGGGGCCTTGATTTTTCCACTTACTTCGGAGGTTCGTCCGCTGATAGCGTTTCGGCCATTGTCCAAGACCGGGACGGCTCTTTCGTCGTTGCGGGCACGACGGAAAGCAAGAATTTTCCCTTGTTCCAACCCCTGCAAGCCAAGCACAGCGGGAACTCTGATGGTTTCGTCGCCAGATTCACGCCGGACGGCCAAGAGCTCGTTTTTTCGACTTATCTTGGGGGCCGAAGAGCCGATGGAGCTTCCTCTCTCGCCCTCGATGGAACCGGCGCCGTCTATGTCCTCGGGTGGACGGCAAGCGGGGATTTCCCGGTGAAGAACGCTTATCAGAAGCGGACCGGAGGAGAATATGACGTGTTTTTCGCGAAGCTCCCGCCGGACGGCCGACGGATCGTCTTTTCCTCATATTTGGGGGGCTCACGCGTAGATTATGCGGCGGGGATGGTCCTCGACGACACGGGGGCCATCATTATCGGCGGGTACACAGATGGCGAGTTTCCCCTGCACAGGGCCATCAGAACAGAACGGAAGAGCTTTGACGGATTCGTGACCAAGCTGAATCCCGACGGTCGAAGCCTCGTCTATTCCACCTACTTCGGGGGAACGGGTCACGACCAAATCATGAGCGTCGCCGTGGACGGACTCAATCAAGTTTGGCTGGGAGGGTTCACGATGAGCGCCGATTTCCCGCGCAAGGACGCCCTTCAGAAAAGAAGGAACGGGGCGCAGGATGGTTTCCTTTCGGCTCTTTCCGAGAACGGGCAGAAGATCGTTTTCTCGACCTTCTGGGGCGGGTCTTATTGGGACGCTATCGAAGGGCTCGTGATCGGGTCCGATTCGGTCATCTACGCCGCGGGAGACACGAACAGCCTGAATTTTCCGACCTTCCGTCCGTTCCAAAAGTCGTTCAAAGGCGGCTTGGCGGATTGCTTCCTGGTCAGGCTGAACCCGAAAACGAAGGCGAAATCCCGTTAGCGGGGCAGCAACCGGCG
>JAFGBC010000078.1 GCA_016933355.1 Candidatus Aminicenantota bacterium | reverse complement strand
GCTCGTCATCGACCCCTGGATCCTGGCCTATTCGACCTACCTGGGCGGCGGTAAGCACGAATACATGAGCTCGCTCGGGGTCGACGCGGAGGGCGCGGTTTACGTCGGAGGTTTCACCCATAGCGCCGACTTTCCCTCTTCCCGGCCGGACGCGCGAGAGGCGGCCCAGGTGAGCGACGTCTTCGTGACCAAGATATCTCCCAAAGGGGACGCTCTGGAGTACACAGCCTTTTTCCCGATCGGCTGCAGCCCCTGCGGTACGGCTTACGCGATGTGCGTGGACGCCGGCGGATCGGCTTTCGTCTGCGGAATCACAACGACGTCCCGGTTTCCGATCAAGAACGCCTTCCAGCCCGCGTTCGGCGGCGGCTTCTCCGATGGTTTCATCCTTAAGCTGGCGCGCAGCGGACGCAGCCTGGTCTATTCGAGCTTCATCGGGGGCAACGGCTTCGAGGAAATCCGCGCCGTCGCCGTCGACGCCGACGGCGCGGCTTACGTCCTGGGGGTGACGATGAGCCGCGACTTCCCCGTCAAACAACCGTTCCAAAAAGCCTTCAAGGGCGGCCAGGACGCGTTCGTCGCCAAGGTCTCCCCCGACGGACGCAGCCTGGCCTACGCGACCTTCCTGGGCGGATCAGCCTATGATTATGCCGGCGGCATCGCCGTCGACGCCGCCGGCGAGGCGCATGTCGCGGGGTATACCTACAGCAAGAATTTCCCGGTCAAAAAGCCCGTCCAATCCCGTCTCGGCGGCAGCGACGACATCTTCGTCACCAAGCTCTCCCAGGACGGCCGGAGCCTGCGCTATTCGACCTATCTGGGCGGAACCCGATCCGATAGGAACGGCGTCCTTGCGCTCGTTTCCGACGGAAGCGCCGTCGTCATCGGCGCGACATCGGGGAACTTCCCCGTCAAGAACGCCTTCCAGAAAACCCGGAAGGGCTCGTCCGACGGCGTCGTGGCCAAGCTGTCCCCGACCGGCTCTCTCGCCTTTTCCACGTTTCTTGGCGGAAAGGGCCTGGACACCCTGTGGGGAGTCGCCGCGGGCAAAGACGGAACCATCTATCTCGCCGGATGCTCGGAGAGCCCGGATTTCCCGCGCAAGAACCCGTATCAGCCGAAACTCAACGGCAAGTCCGACGCCGTCTTAACCGCTCTGTCCGGGGACGGCCAGAGCCTCGTCTTCTCGACCTTTTGGGGGGGCCGCTACCACGATTACGGGAGAGCGGTCGCCGTCGGTCCGGACGGCGCCGTCTTTATCGGAGGCGAGACGAACAGCGATGACTTTCCGGTCAAAGGCGGCTTTCAGGGCTCATTCAAGGGCGGCTTCAATGATATGTTCGTATCCGCCTTTCGGCTCGGCCCGACGGCGCGGCCCGGCGGCTGGGAATAGCCGGCCCCGCCAAGGAGCGGACCGCGGCTAATCCTCGAGCAGGATGTTGCTGCGGACGAGATGACTGTCCCAGAGCGCCACGTCGGCGAGCGTCGTCGCGGCGGAGGCCGTCGAAAAAACCGTCGTCGGCAGCGTCAGGTTGAAGCTCACCGTGCCGCTCGTCAGCCCCGGATAGTTCAGATAGTCTCCCGTCGCCCGGTACCCGTAGACGTAATCGCGGAGGGGATAGGGAAAGTCGAGCTCGATCTTGAACTCCCAGTGGACGTTGTCGGTGACGACGGAGCTCCCCGCATAACGCAGGTCGCCGGCCGAGTTCTGGAAGTTGAAGGAACCGGAAAAATAGATGACGCCCGAGGCGTAGCGAAGCTCCGTCACGTTCAGGTCCGAGATCGAACAAGCCGTCGCCGGCTTGCCGTTGGCGAAGACGACGAGGTCGGTCATCTCCGGCGTGCGCCCGTTGTAGCCGTTCCAATGGTAGCCGGCCAAGTCGATCTTCTTGTCCCCGTTGAAATCGCCCCCGATCATATTGGCGGCGCCTCTCTCGAGCCGGCCGAAATAGAGGCCGGGAGCCAAGTCCCGCTGGAACTTGAACGTCCCCGTCCCCAGTCCGCCGAGGAGGGTGACCTCGTTGAGGTCGGGCTCGACCAGGTCGGGCTTCCCGTCGCCGTTGAGGTCGGCCAGGACGAATCCATGGGCGAGGTCGTTATAGCGGGGAAGCGACTTCTTGTTGACGAACGTGCCCTTCCCCGTCCCGAGCAGGCACCAGCCCGAGCCCAGGGCGCCGACACTGCCGACGACGTCCAGGCGATTGTCGCCGTTGACGTAGCCGGCCTTAAGCCGCGAAGAGACCTCGCCGGCGCGCGTGACCGGCCCCTTGACGAAGGTCCCCTTGCCCTGGTTGAGGAAGACCGTCAGGTCGTCCGTCGACCAGTCCCCGACGATTAGGTCCTGGTCGCGGTCGCCGTCGACATCGCCCGCCGCCAGGCACGTGTACTTGGTTGTCTCGACCACGGTCAGCGCAAAGCGGCCGCCCTTGTTGATGAAGACGCCGAGGACGCCCGCGCTGTAGTTGTAGCTGTCGATGAGCAGGGCGGCGATGTCGGGCTTCTTGTCGCCGTTGACGTCGACGACGCAGGCGTGGGAGAAATCGGTCGTCCTGGTGCCGGACGCGTTGACGAGCCGCGGGGCCTGGAATGTGCCGGTCCCCGTCCCGGGGAAGAGGGCGAAGTAAGTCTTATAATAGAGGCTGTCGACGGCCAGATCGAGCTTCCCGTCGCCGGTGAAGTCGGCGACGCCGACGATGAGCTTGCCCAGATAATTGAAGCTCCGGCTCGACGACCGCGCGAACCCGAGGATGTTGTCGCCCAGGACGACCCGGATCGTCTTCGCGCCGGAGTTGATCATCACGATGTCGTCGCGCTTGTCCCTGTTGAAATCCCCGCGGGCGATGTCGTCGAGCTCGCCGTCGACGGCGATGCGGACCTGCTTGAAGGGCGGCATCGTCGCCGCTGTCGCCGCGACGCCGAACGCCAGACAAAGAGCGAAGAATCCGGCCCAACGTTTCATCCCGCGCCTCCTTTTCCTTACACGAAGCTCAAATCGGCCGTCCTTAGGGGGGAGCGGCCGTCCTCGCTAAGAAATGTAGTCAGCCGGGGGGGCGTTGTCAAGACCGGCCGGCCGAGGCGGGTCGATTCGCCGCCGAGGAAAAGCGGCCCTTTTTTTGGTAATATGGAGGACCGTGACCCCCCCGTCGTCCGGCGCTCCGCGAAAATCGGCCCAGGTCGCCCTGCTCTGCCTAGCCGAGCTCCTGGCTATGGCCGTCTGGTTCTCGGCTTCGGCCGTCGTCGCTTCCCTCGCCGAAGCCTGGAGCCTGTCGGAATCCGGCCGGGCCTGGCTGACGATGTCCGTTCAGCTCGGGTTCGTGGCCGGCACGCTGGCCGTGTCCCTCCTCAACCTGCCCGACCGCTGGCCCGCCCAGCGGCTGTTCGCCGCATCCGCGTTGGCTGGCGCCCTGGCGACGGGGGCTCTGCCGGCCCTCGTCGACGGATTCGTCCCCGCCCTGATCCTGAGGCTTCTGACCGGCGTCGCGATGGCCGGCGTTTATCCCGTCGGGATGAAGATCATGGCGACCTGGACAAAGGACGACCGCGGCCTCGGGATCGGCCTCCTGGTGGGCGCGCTCACCGTCGGCTCGGCCTCGCCCCATCTCCTGCGCGCGCTCGGGTCGGCCGCCGACTGGAGGCTCGTCCTCTATCTTGCGGCGGGGCTGGCGGCCGTCGCAAGCGCCGTGGCCGGATTCTTCGTCAGGGAAGGGCCGCTCAAGAGTCCGTCGCCGCGCCTGAATTGGGCGTACGCCGGCCGGATCTGGCGCGAGCGGGCGACCGCCCTGGTCAACCTCGGCTACCTCGGACATATGTGGGAGCTCTACGCGATGTGGACCTGGCTCCCGTCGTTCCTGACGGCAAGCTACGCCGCGTCGGGGATCGGCGCGAGGACGGCCGCCCTCGCTTCTTTCGCCGTGATCGGCGTCGGAGGCCTTGGCAGCGTCGCCGCCGGGAAGATCGCCGACCGGGTCGGCCGTCCGGCCGTGACGATCGCCGCCCTGGCCGTGAGCGGCTCGTGCGCGCTTTCAGTCGGCTTCCTCTTCGGCGGGAGCCCGACCGCCCTGACGGCCGTCTGCCTGGTCTGGGGCTTCGCCGTCGTCGCCGACTCCGCCCAGTTCTCGGCCGGGCTCAGCGAGCTCTGCCGGCCCGAGTACACCGGAACGGCCCTGGCGATCCAGACCAGCCTGGGCTTCCTGCTGACCATGGTCACGATCCGGCTCGTCCCGATGCTCGTGAATGCCGTCGGCTGGCGCTACGCTTTCGCGGCGCTGGCCGCCGGCCCGGCCGTCGGCGCCTGGGCGATGGCCCGCCTGCGCCGCCCGCCCGAAGCCGCCCAGACAGCTCGCGGCCGAGGATAGCCTGATCGATCCCTCTCTCAGGGTTCCCGCTCGGCCCCGGTCGAGGTCCGTTCCCTGGCGCCGATGTCGGGCGCCTTCCCCGCGTACGCGTCATTGATCCCCGGGATCACGATGCCGGCGTCGATTGCGGGCGAGCCCGACTTGAGCCCGAGGTCGAGGAGCTTGGAATTCTTGGGATAGCCCTTGAGCGGAGTCGTGACGAGCTTGGGGTCGCCCCACGTCCCGTTCTTTTCCTGTTTGACGGCGGCCCGGAAAGCGGACAAGGTCGCATAACGGGAGTTGTTGAGCGCGTCGCCGTAGCCGCAGACCCACTTGTAGGCGTGCGTCCGGTCGGTCTGGCGCGTACTGAACATCAGGTTGGAGTCGAAGGCGTCGTTCTTGTGGTAGTTGTCCGGCGTATACAGATCCCCGTTATAAACGCGGCCGCGGGCGTAGAAAATGTTATTCTTGTAGACGAAATCCCGCTGAAGCGCCGGTTCGCCCCGGTACAGGCAATGCTCGTCGCCGCAATGCGGTTTGGCCCCCCTCGCCTTCTCCATGAACGTGTTGTGGTAGACGAGGACGTTCCGGCTGACGCCCTCGACGCCGGTATTCTGCTTGAGGCAGCCTTGATGGAAGCCGTGCGCATAGTTTCTGAGGACGAACAGCGGACCCGGATAGAAGGGCGCGACACTGACGGCGTTCTCGCACTTGCCGATCCGGTTCCGGAAGATCCGGCCGTTGACCATGTGCCCGTCGCATTCGATCCCGTCGTCCTTGCAGTCGTAGATGACGTTGTCGTAGACGTCCAGGTTCTGGTCCCGCCAGGTGTCCAGCAGGTCGGGATCGTCGGGGTCCAGGACGGGAGAGCCGCCTTCGTCCCCGCAACAATGGATCCCGTCCACCGTCCCGTAAATCGTATTGCCCCGGATCGTGAGGAAGGGACCCGGCTGATAAGCGACGCAGATCCCGAAATAGGACTGGCCGGCGACGTTGACATTTGTCGGGCCCGGCCCTTGGTTCTCATCAACCCGCTCGTGCCGATCGTCCCCGATCGCGTTGTCGATGATCAGGTAGTGGCCGGCGCAGGCGGGCGACCCCTCGTCGCCGTGCTGGATGAAGATGTTGTTGGTATAGTCGCCGGGGCGGCTGTCGTGCACGTAGCATTTCCGCACGACGATATCGTGGCAGCCCCTCATGCCGATGCCGTCGCCCCGCTCGTTGTGGATCTCCAGGTTGTTCAAGACGAGGTGGCTCACGCCCTCGAGCTCGACCCCTCCGTCGCTTGTCCCTTTGATGAGGGGCTTAGCCATAGTCTGCGAGGCGATCGTAATCGGATTCTCGGCCGTACCGCTCTTGGAGCCATAGATGTGGATGCCCTTGGCGTAGGTGCCGGCAGCGAGCCGGATCTCGTCGCCCGGCTTGGCGTTCCGGATCGCGCGATCAAGCTGGTTTTGGTTCGAAACCTTGACGACTCGCAGCGGTTTGGGCAGGACGTACTCTTTCTTCGTTTTGAACGATGCGCTGACGGGGTTTCTTCCGGACGTGCCGTCCGGGTCGGTCAAGGTGATCCTGATCTCGTAGGCGGTGTTCAGGTCGAGCCCGAACAGGCTGGTCGCCATGTGATTCCCGTCGTAGCGGATGAAGTCGTGCCCGCGTCTATAGGCAAAGGCTCCCGCTTTCCGATATTCGATCGTGGCCGATTCGTCGAAGTCCATCCCGGAGACTTTGACGATAACGCCCGCCGTCTCGAAGTTGGCGTAGGTTTTGACTTCGGCGATCTTCGAGGCCGCCGCCGCAAAGGATGGGACAAGCGCCAAAACCGCGAGAGCCTCTAAAGAGCGGCCCGCATGAGACATCGCTCTCCTCGTTCCTCTTCAATCCTTCGTGAAACTGAAAACGCGAAACCGATCGCCCCTCTGCCGGGAATGATATTTCGGGACGGCCCGGATGTCAATTCGCACGGACCCGAAGCCGCCGCTGAAAAGGTTGATTTGAACGCTCTTTTATTCATAGAATCATAGTAAACCGAGGTCCAAGCGACAGCGCTTTGAAGGAGGCTGAAGCCATGAGCCGCTCGCGCATGCCGCGCCGGGAATTCTTGAAGACGCTGGCCGCGACCGCCGCCGTTGCGACGGCGGGCAAGGCCGAAGCACGGGCAATAGCCGGCGCCGGAACCCCATCCGCGCTCGACGCCAAAGGACTGCCGACCGTCGTCCTGGGGAAGACGGGCGCCGTCGTCCCCCGGATCGGGATCGGCCTGGGAAGCCGGTTTTGCGCCGTCGAGGAGTTCGACCGGGCGCTCGAGATCCTCAACGCCGCGCTCGACAACGGTTTCTACTACTGGGACACGGCCTACAATTACGCTTTTAACGGCGTCGTCAGCGAGGAGCGGATCGGGAT
>JAFGBC010000284.1 GCA_016933355.1 Candidatus Aminicenantota bacterium | reverse complement strand
GTGTCCCCGTCCCCGGAATTTCTTGACAGGGGTCGGCCTGGGCCCTAGAATAATCGGGTAAAACGCCCGTTTTTCAAAGGGTGCCCATGTCCAACCACGTAGATTTCTATCAGCTGGAAAAGCCGATCACGGCCCTCAAGGAGCAGATCGACGAGCTCCAGGCCGGCGAGGACCCCCGTAAAAAGGAGCAGATCGCTGTCCTCCGCCAGGAGATCGAGCTGGAATGGTCCAAGATCGCCCCCCAGCTGACCCCTCTTCATATCGTCCAAATCGCCCGCCATCCCAAGCGGCCCTACACGCTGGACTACATCCAGACCCTGTCCCAGGACTTCATCGAGCTCCACGGCGACCGGCGCTTCAAAGACGATCCGGCCATCGTCTGCGGCTTCGGCTTCTACAAAGGGAAGACGGCGGCCTTCATCGGCCACCAGAAGGGCCGCACGACCAAGACGCGCATCGAGCGCAACTTCGGCGAGCCCAACCCCGAAGGCTACCGCAAGGCGCTGCGAATCATGAAACTGGCCGAGAAGTTCGGATTTCCGGTCATCACCCTGATCGATACTCCCGGCGCCTACCCCGGGATCGGGGCCGAGGAGCGCGGCCAGGCCGAGGCGATCGCCTACAACCTGAAGGCGATGGCCACCTTGCGCGTCCCGATCGTCAACGTCGTCATCGGCGAGGGCGGGAGCGGCGGCGCGCTGGCCATAGGCGTCGGCGACGCCGTCCTGATGCTCGAGTACACGTTCTACTCGGTCATCTCACCGGAGGGCTGCGCCGCCATCCTCTGGAAGGACTCCGGCCAGGCCGCCCAGGCGGCCCAAAACCTGCGCTTCACGGCCAAGGACTGGCTCGAGTTCAACCTGTGCGACAAGATCATCCCCGAGCCCCCGGGCGGCGCCCACCAGGACTACGAAACGACCTTCAAGAACGTGGACAGGGTCCTGAGCTCCTATCTCAAGAAGCTCGAGCCCAAGCCGGTCGACGAGCTCCTCGAAGAGCGCTACCAGAAATACCGGAAGATGGGGGTCTTCTTCGAGAAGTGACCCAAGACAAGCGGGATCCCAGGTCGATCGCGGCCGTCAAGGGGACCAAGGACATCCTCCCCGACGAAGTCGGGCAATGGCAAGCGGTCGAAGGCGTCGTCCGGCGCATCGTCGAGCTCTACGGCTACCGTGAGCTCCGGGCGCCGGTCATCGAGCCGACCGAGCTGTTCGAGAAGGGGACCGGGGAAACCTCCGACATCGTCATCAAGGAGATGTACACCTTCACGGACAAGGGGGGGCGGTCCATCACCTTGCGGCCGGAATACACGCCCTCGGTCGTCCGGGCCATCATCGAGCACCGCCTCGACCTCAAGCCCGAGCCGCTCCGCTACTATTACGTAGGGCCGATGTTCCGCTACGACAAGCCCCAGAAGGGCCGCTACCGCCAGTTCCATCAGCTCGACGTCGAGGTCTTCGGAGAGAAGGATGCCGCGATCGACGCCGAGCTCGTCGAGATGGCCGACCGGCTGCTGCGCGAGGTCGGCGTCGCGGAGACGGAAACCTTGATCAACTCGGTCGGCTGCCGCGCCTGCCGGCCGGGCTATCTCCGCGTCCTCCGCGAGAAGGCCGAGGCGGCCGAGGAGCGGCTCTGCGAGGACTGCCGCCGCAAGACCCGGACCAACCCGCTCCGCATCTTCGACTGCAAGCTCGAAGGCTGCCGCGAGGCGGCGGCCGGCTTCCCGGTCGTCACCGACCATCTCTGCGCCGAATGCTCCGCCCACTTCTCGGCCTTTCGGGCAGGGCTCGACGCTTACGGCCTGGCTTACCGGGTCGAGCCCCGCCTCGTCCGGGGCATCGACTACTACACCAAGACGACGTTCGAGATCGTCGCCTCGGGCTTGGGCGCCCAGAGCGCCGTCCTGGGCGGCGGCCGTTACGACGACCTCATGAAGGACTACGGCGGCCCCGACCTGTGCGCGATCGGCTTCGCCATGGGCATGGAGCGGCTCCTGGCCGTGGCCGGCGTCAAGCCCGAGAAGACGCCCTTCGTCTATCTGGCCTACATCGGAGACGAGGCCAAGCGGGCGGGCATGGAGACGGCCCGCCGGCTCCGCGCCCAGGGTGTCGAGTGCCTGCTCGAATACAAAGATAAGGGCCTCAAGGCCCAGCTCGGACGGGCCAGCAAGCTCGGCGCCGCCTGGGCCGTCATCATCGGCGAGGAGGAGGTCCGCAAGGGCCGCTTCGCCGTCAAATCCCTGGCCGACGGCGCTCAGCACGAGGCCGCGCCCGACGACATCGTCAAGATCATCCGGGGCTAGGACGGACCCGTCTCCCGGCAAAGGATATGCCCATGACCCAGGAACAGCAAGGGGACTGGAAACGCACGCGGTATGGCGGCGAGTTGCGGGCGGCGGACGCCGGCCGGGAGGTGACGCTCTGCGGCTGGGTGAACCGTCTGCGCGACATGGGGCATCTCCTGTTCGTGGACCTCCGGGACCGCGAAGGCTTGATCCAGGTCGTCTTCCCGGCCGGGAACGAGGCGCTGCGCGAGCGGGCGAAGCAGCTCCGGATGGAGGATGTCATCGGGATCAAAGGGAGCGTTAAGCCCCGCGACGCGAAATCCGTCAACCACCAAATGGCGACGGGCGAGGTCGAAGTCGAGGCCTCGGCCCTCTTCGTCTTCAACGCGGCCAATGTTCCGCCGTTCGTCGTGGCCGACCCGCCCCAGGCGACCGAGGAGCTGCGGCTCAAGTACAGGTATCTCGACCTGAGGCGGCCGTCCATGCAGCGGAACGTCCGGCTCCGCCACCGGGCCGCTCTCGAGGTCCGGAACGTCCTCGACCGGGAGGGCTTCCTCGAGATCGAGACGCCCGTCCTGGGCAAATCGACGCCCGAGGGGGCCCGCGACTACCTCGTCCCCAGCCGCATCCACAAGGGCCGCTTCTACGCCCTGCCCCAGTCGCCCCAGCAGTTCAAGCAGACCCTCATGATCAGCGGCTTTGACCGCTATTTCCAGGTCGTCCGCTGCTTCCGCGACGAGGACCTCCGGGCCGACCGCCAGCCCGAG
The DNA here is from genome assembly GCA_016933355.1 of Candidatus Aminicenantota bacterium. Lineage (GTDB taxonomy): Bacteria > Acidobacteriota > Aminicenantia > Aminicenantales > JAFGBC01 > JAFGBC01. The sequence goes on along the minus strand of JAFGBC010000284.1, from coordinate 535 downwards.
TTCACGCAAATCGACGTCGAGATGAGCTTCGCCGGCGAGGAAGACGTCTACGGCCTCGTCGAGCGCCTGATGGCTGCGGTCTTCGCCCTGATCGGCGAAAAGGTCGGGACGCCCTTCCCGCGGATCCCCTACGAGACGGCCCTGGATCTCTACGGGACGGACAAGCCCGACCTGCGAAGCACGCTCGAAATCCGGGACCTTGGGTCCGCTGCGGCCGGTGTCGATTCCGAAATCCTCAAGCGCGCCCTGGCCGAGGGCGGCGTCCTCAAGGGCCTGTTCGTCAAGGGCGCGGGCGCCATGTCGAGGAGCCATATCGAGAAGCTGGCCGACAAGGCGAAGTCGCTCGGCGCGGCCGGGCTGATCTGGATCAAGAAGCAGCCCGACGGTTTCAAGTCCGCGCTTAAGCTCGCCGGCCCGGATTTCGAGAAGCTCTGGTACGGCCTCGGCGGCGAGGACGGAGGGCTCGGTCTTCTGATCGCCGGGAAGCGCGAGACGGCGCTCAAGGCGCTGGGCGAGCTCCGCAAGGACCTCATCC
>JAFGBC010000077.1 GCA_016933355.1 Candidatus Aminicenantota bacterium | reverse complement strand
GCTGTTGCGAGTCCGCGGGCTCGGGCGCGGACGATATCAGGCCTGCTTCCTTCGCAGGCCACTGAAAGGAGAAGAAATGAGTCTTCTCGGCAATTTATATAGCGACGCCCGAAGGCAACTGAGCCTTTTTCGTGTCGTAGGGCCGTTCGAGGCGGCTCATCGGGGAGGGTTTTGTCAATCAGCCGATTCCTGAGGACCCATGCCCAAAGTCCATCCCTTCGACGAACATCCGGCCGAGTATGATCAATGGTTTGACGATCATTCGTTCGTCTATCTTTCCGAGCTTGAAGCCTTGCGCCGCGTCCTCCCGGCCGCGGGCGAAGGCGTTGAAATCGGCGTTGGAACCGGGCGCTTCGCCCATCCGTTGGGAATCGCCGAAGGATGCGATCCTTCGGCCGAGATGCGGGCCCGAGCCGCCCGGCGGGGAATCCACGTCATCCCCTGCGCAGCGGAAAGCCTTCCCTACGAGAACGAGCGTTTCGCTTTTGCCTTGATGGTCACGACGATATGTTTTGTTGACGACCCGGAAGCTTCCCTGGCTGAAATCCGGAGGATCCTCAAGCCGCACGGCCAATTCATCCTCGCCTGGGTCGACAAGAACAGCCCCCTCGGAAGGCGCTATCAGGCGGCAAGACGGAAAAGCTCTTTCTACCGGGAAGCGCGTTTTTTCGGCCGGAGAGAAATAAAAACCTTTTTAACGAAGACCGGCTTCGTCCTCGAGCAAACCTGGCAAACGGTTTTCGGACCCCTTCCGAGGATTCAGGCCGTTCAAGAGCCCGCCTGCGGCGCCGGAAAGGGCGGCTTTGTCGTCATGGCGGCCAGAAAGGGCGAATGCGTCTCCCCGACATGATCGACCTCTCTATCGAGCCGCCGGACCAGGTCGAGCCGTCCGAGACGCCGTTCGACCGGGAGGGCCGGGCCGACCCTTCCCCTCGATACGATCGGCCTGATGTTTTCTGAGCAGCGGGCGCTCGTCGCCCGCTTGCTGGCCGACCTGACGTGGCATTGAAACCGGCGAAGTCCGGGCAGACCTGGCCCTGCTTCCCGATCAGAGCACGGAGGCGCCGAAAAAGATGGAGGCGACCTTGAGCATCGCCTCGACGACGGGCCGGTAATAGGTCATGGCGACTCGCGTCGCGTCGACTTTATTCAATCCGAACATCCCCGCGGCATCAAGCTGCTGGTAATAGGGGTCGTCGAAGTCCGAGTGGCCGTCCCGATTCCATCTCTTGATGTTCTCGAGGCTTATCGCCATGCGCGAGGCGAGGCAGAGCTCATGGGCGATCCCGCTCCGGCGGATGATGCCGTGGGTCGCGTAGGAAATGACATGATCGGACAGCGCGCTCCCCTCGGGGTTGGGCCCGAGCGCGATCATCTCGATGTCGTCGAGGAGCGACCGGCATTCATAAGCGCTGTTGTTCCCGGCCGCCGCGAGGAGCGCGTTCGTCTTCTCCTTGAGCACGCGGAAGATATCCACGGCCTGGAGGAGGTTCGAGTCCAGGCCTTCGGCCAGGCGCTTCAACAGCCCCTTGGCGTATGCCGGGGCCGCCGCTTTGGATATGACGTCGCCCATCGAACCGGCCCATTGAACGGCGTCGATGAGCGTCAGGATGCCGCCCGAAAGCTCCCCGGCCGCGGCGGCGGCGGTCAGCCCCATGATGTCGGCCACGACCGCGGCGTATTTCAGGGCGTAGCGGGGAAGCGTGTTTTCCAGGATGCCTTTAAGCTCGACGTCCGGGACGTCCTCGAACAGCGCCAGGGCCTCCGCCCCGTAGTCCTTGATGGCGTCGAGGTCGATGGTCAGGCCGGTCTTGTCGGCGAGGTAGGCGGCGGCTCCCAACGCCGGGGCAAAAACCTCATTCAAGCGGCCGTCGAGGGGCAGGAGCAGGGCGAGCTTCCGGGCTTCGCTCTCGTATCCGCTCCAGGACGAGGGGAAGATCCAGACCAGGGCTTCCTCGCCCCCGGAGCCCAGCCGAACGGTCAGGGGCGCCGGCCTCGGAAAATCCGATGCCACAAGCTTCACGCCCCATTCCACTTTCCTGAGATAGGGATACTCCGCCTCTCCGGACCCGACGGCATACCTCCGCCCCAGGAGAACACCGTGCTTGTTGAAGACGGCGACCTCCTTCGTCCTGTCCGTTGAGGTGATGTAGAAATCCTGCGCGTCCGCGGGAAGGATGAAGACATTGTCGCTCGCGGCCGCGAGCCCGAGGCTCCTCCGCTCCCTCCCGAAAATGACCCCGCAGGAGAAGACGGCGTCGAGAGGCGCGAATTTGTACCAGGTCCTGTTCCTGGGCCCCTCGTCGAAGGCCAGCCATTGATCGACGACGAAATGCCATTCCTTGCCCGTCTTTTCGTTCTTGACCGACAGAGCCTCGACGTGCCAGCCCGGTTTTCCTCCGGCGTTGTCGTGGCGGAGGGTGACGAACTCCACGTCGTCGAGCGAATAGCCGGTCAGGCTGAACACGTCCTTTTTTCCCGATTCGAAGAGCGGCCGGTCGTTCCCGGACGAGCTCCGCAGCGTCCACTCGGCGCCGCTCGAGCAACGCATTTGATCCGCCCGC
>JAFGBC010000283.1 GCA_016933355.1 Candidatus Aminicenantota bacterium | reverse complement strand
CTCGGGCAGGAGGCCAAAGAGGGCAAACGCCGCGTCAAGAAGCTCGAGGACGCCTTGGCCGGCTACGAAGCCGGCGATCTCGTCGGCCGCGCCGAAAGCCGGGTCGTGACGGCCGTGCTGGCCGAGCGGGGCGCCGACGCCGCGCGGGCGCTGGCCCTGGCCGTCATCCGGCGCGGCGATTTCGTCGCGCTGGTCGGGGCGCGGTCCGGATCGCGGAGCCACTTGATTCTGGCCCGCTCCGACGCGCTCCCGATCGACCTCCGCCCCCTGGCGGCCGAGTTGGCGACGCTCATGAACGGCAAGGGCGGCGGGAGCCCGTCGCTGGTCGAGATCGCCGGCGACCCGGCGGCCGACCTCGACGGCCTGCTGCGGACCGCCGCCGCGAAGATCGGGCCGTAATCCGGCGCGGCGGCCAGGCGATCGCCGCTATTCGTATCGGAGGGAGACGATCGGGTCGAGCCGGGCCGCCTTCTGGGCGGGGAAGATTCCGAACGCCAGGCCGATCGAGACCGAGACGGTCAGGCCGATGGCGACCGACCATGGCGAAACGGCGGCGGGGAGGGGTGTTGCCGCCTTGACGACGATCGCGATCAGGAATCCGAGGAGCACCCCGAGCAGGCCGCCCGAACCGGTCAGGACGATGGCCTCGATCAGGAACTGGCGGAGGATGTCGCCGGAGTGAGCGCCGATCGCCTTGCGGATGCCGATCTCGCGGGTCCGCTCCTTGACCGAGACGAGCATGATGTTCATGACGCCGATGCCGCCGACCAGGAGGCCGATCGAGGAGATGACGATCATCACCATGTAGGCGGCCCCGGTGATCTGGTTGTAGAGGTCGAGCAGGGCGTCCGTAGTGAAGACCGAGAAGTCGTTGGGCTTGTTGAACGGGACTTTACGGCGCCGGCGCAGGAGGTTGGTGATCTCCTCGATCGTCTCGTTGAGGGTGCCGTGGTCGCGGGGAACGGCCGCGATTTCGATATTTTCCCTGTCGTAGTCGAAGTATTTCATCAGGGTCGTGATCGGGATGGCGACTAAATTGTCCCGGCTCTGGCCGAACATCTGTCCGCGCTTGCTCAGGACGCCGACGACGTTGAATTTCTCGGGGCCGACCCGGATCTCCTTGCCGATGGCGTTCGTGTGCGGGAAAAGCGTCTCGGCCGTTTCGAACCCGAGCAGGCAGGAGCGGGCGGTGCGGTCGACCTCGGCCCCGGTCAGGAAGCGCCCCTCTTGGGGGAGGTAGAGGGCGTAGACGACCGGGAATTTCTCGTTAATGCCGATAATGATCGTGTTTTCGCTCTTGATGTTGCCGTAGCGGACGGGGTTGTCGGCGAAGACATTGGCGACGATGTCGACCGAGACGGCCTTGACCGACGGGCACTCCCGCTCGATCGCCACCGCGTCCTCGTAGGTCAAGTCCTTGCGGGTCCGCTCCTCCTCGGTCCGCTCGCCCATCCGGACGGCGTCGTACTTGCTGACCATGATCAGGTCCGAGCCGGCCGCCGAGAGCTCGCGCAGGAAGGAAGCGTTCAAACCCTGGATGACCGAGACCATGCCGATGACGGTCATGACCCCGATCATGATTCCGAGCAGGGTCAGGAAGGAGCGCAACTTGTGGGTCTTGAGGGAGTCCCAGGCCATGGCGACGACTTCTTTGATGATCCCGAGTCTCATTGTTCGGACCTCAGCGCGTCGATCGGGTTGAGCTTGGCGGCCTTGTTGGCCGGGTAGAGGCCGAAGAACAGGCCGATCGAGGTCGACATCAGGATGGCGATCAGGATCGAGGCCGGCTCGGCCCGCGAGGGCATCCCGGTCGCGACGGTCACGATCTTGGCGATCGCGATCCCGAGCAGGATGCCGATCACCCCCCCCAAGCCGGCCAGGATCGACGACTCGATCAGGAACTGGCGGAGGATGTCTTTGCGCCGGGCGCCGACCGCGATCCGGACCCCGATCTCCTTGGTCCGCTCGGTCACGGCGACGAGCATGATATTCATGATGACGATGCCGCCCACGACCAGGGCGATCGAGGCGATGGCGATCATGGCGAAATAGATCCCCGACGTCGCTGTCCGGTAGAACTGGATGAAGGTGTCCGAGGTCTGGAAGGAAAAGTCGTCCGGGTCGTTGAAGCGCCGCTTGCGCAGCGAGCGGAGGATGGTCCGGACTTCCTCCTGGGCTTGGGCCATCTGCTCCTGGGAGCGGGTGTGGACGTTGATGGTCAGGCTGCGCCGGCTGCCGTAGATCTTGGCGAATGTCGTGATCGGGATCCGGACGAAGTTATCCTGGCTGAACCCGAGGACCTTGCCCTTCTTCTTGGCCAGCCCGACGACCAGGAACCTCTGGCGACCGGCCTTGATCCAGCGGCCGATCGGGTCCAGGCCGCCGAAGAGCTTCTCGCGGATGTCGGCCCCGATGACGCAGGCCGAGCGGGAATGGGCCTCGTCCTCGCGCTGGAGGTGGCGGCCGGCCTCGAGCTCGATGACGGTCCCGATCAGGTGATCGAGGTGGGTGACGCCGCGGATTTCGCTGTTCTTCAGGGTTTCGCTCCCGAATTTGACGTCGCCGTTCGTGTTGAGGTTGGCCCCGACCAGCTCGCAGGAGGCGCAGCGGTCGCGGATCGCGGCCAGGTCGGCCGAGGTCAGGTCCTTGCGCTTGAGCTGCTTTTTGAACTCCTCAAGCGAGGTCCCGATCATCGAGAACTTGGAGATCGAGAAGTCGTTGGCGCCGAAGAAGGCCATCTTGGTGTAGACGTAGTTATTCAGGCCCTGGATGACCGAGACGACGGCGATGATGGTCAGGACGCCGATGATGATCCCGAGCAGGGTCAGGAAAGAGCGGAGCTTGCTCGCCCACAGGGAGCTCAGGGACATGCCGACGCTCTCGCTGATGTTGATCCGGCCCATGGTCGGTTTCCTATTCTACCTTTCTTATGTTCTTACGGAGCCGGCCCCAAAAGGTTTCCCTCCGTCGGCCGCCCTACTCATATCTTCCGGGCCATGGCGCCCGATACGGGGTTGAGTCCTCCCGGCGGGAAGACCAGGGTTGACTTAGCGCACGGATGCCGCCACAATGAACAAAAGGCCGACGCCGATGACGACCGCGGAGCAGGGGTAACAACATGAGAAAAGCGGGCCTCTTCCTGTGCGGCCTGGCCTTGAGCCTGGCGCTGCCCCGGCCGGCGTCCGCCCAGGCCGGAATCTATATGGGGCTCCAGGGCGGGCTGTCCCTCCAGAAGCCGAGCCTTGAGGGCGTCGATTTCGGGACCGATACGACCTTCCTCTACGGCCTCAAAGCCGGCGTCAAGCTCCTGATGTTCGCGGTCGAGGCCCAGTATTTCCAGGCCGCTCATAACCTGCGGCCCGAGGACCTGGCCGCCCTGGACTGGGACGGCCGCCGCGTCGATTACAGCTTCGCCGGGCTGAGCCTCAAGTACTTGTTCTCCCTGGTCATGGTCCATCCCTATCTCTGCCTGGGCTACGGCTATTACGAGGCGGACATCCCCTCACTCGACACGGACCGGAAGAAGGGCTATAACCTGGGAGCGGGCGTCGAGCTCATGCTCGGCCCCAAGTTCGCGCTTGCGGCGGAAGGCCGCTACCACCGCGTGACGTTCGACGCCGGAGGCTCGGACCTCAAGCTCGGCGACTTCACGCTGAGCGCGGCCATCCATTTCTATTTCTAGGGATGATCCGACTCAACAAGTTCCTGGCCCAGTCCGGCGTCGCCTCGCGGCGCGAAGCCGACCGGATGATCGCGGAGGGCGAGGTCCGGGTTGACGGCCGGGTGGTCCGGGAGCTGGGGACCAAGGTCGACGAGGACCGCTCACGGGTCGAAGTCCGGGGCCGGCCGGTCGTCCGGGAGGAGCGCCTCGTCCACCTCATCCTCTACAAGCCCAGGGGCGTCCTGGTCACCTTCCGGGACCCCGAAGGCCGGCCGACTATCCAGAGACTCCTGCCCAAGCTGCGCCAGCGCGTCTTCCCGGTGGGGAGGCTCGATTTCAACAGCGAGGGGCTCCTGTTCCTGACCAACGACGGCGAGCTTGCCCTCCGCCTGGCCCACCCCCGCTACGAAACCAAGAAGAAATACATCGCCGAGGTCGAGGGACTGCCGGCGTCCGAAGCCCTGGACCGTCTGGAGAAGGGGGTCATGCTCGACGGCAGGCGGACGGCCCCGGCCAAAGCCAAGCTCTTGGCCCGGGGACAGAAGCGGAGCCGGCTGCTCGTCGAAGTCCACGAGGGCCGCAAACACGAGGTTCGCCGCATGTGCGAGGCGGTCGGCCACCCCGTCCGCGCCCTGAAGCGGATCGGGTTCGCCGGCCTGACGCTGGGCGGGCTCAAGCCCGGGCAGTGGCGATTCCTGGAAGCCAAGGAGGTTGGGAAGCTCCGGGCGGCGGCGGGCCTGGGCTGAGCCGGTTCAGGAGTCCTTCTCGGGCGCCGGGCCGAACGCCTTCAGGCTCCGGGCCAGGCGCTCCAGCTCCTGTTCGACCCGGCCGTGGACCGTGTCCGGCTCGTAGCGGCCGTCCTCGCCCTTCGTCCCGGCCGGGACGCCGGTCAGGATCTCGATGCCTTCGTCGATCGTCTTGACCGGGTAGATGTGGAACGTCCCGGCGGCGACCGCCTCGACGACGTCGCTGCGTAGCATCAGGTTCCGGACGTTCTGGCGGGGGATCATGACGCCCTGGCTGCCGGTCAAGCCCTTTGCCCGGCAAACGTCGAAGAAGCCCTCGATCTTCTCGTTGACGCCGCCGATCGGCTGGATCTCGCCCTTTTGGTTGAGAGAGCCGGTGACGGCCGTGTCCTGGCGGAGGGGGAGGCCGGATAGGCTGGAGAGGATGGCGTAGACCTCGGTCGATGAGGCGCTGTCGCCGTCGACGCCGCCGTAGGATTGCTCGAAGGCGACGCTTGCCGAGAGGGAGAAAGGCCGGTTCTGGGCGTACTGTCCTCTCAGGTAGCCGCCGAGGATGAGGACGCCCTTGTTGTGGGTGGGTCCGCTCAGGTCGGCTTCCCGCTCGATGTT
>JAFGBC010000282.1 GCA_016933355.1 Candidatus Aminicenantota bacterium | reverse complement strand
GGCCGAGGATCCGACAACGAGCTGGGCCGTGATCACGATATCGGCCGGCTTGACGTCGATCTCCTTGATGACGGCCAGAAGCTTGTCCACGAACTCGGGAAAGTCGCTGACGACCATGAGCTTGTCCCCCCGGGCGTCGGCCGCGATGCGCCCCATTCGGCTCATATAGGGGTGGATCAGCTCCTCAACCTGGCCGGCACGGAGATACTTGAGGTGAACGATCTCTTTTTTAAACTTTAAGGGTTCCGTCCTGAATTGTTCCTCGATCTTGTCGGGAGCCTCCTGCTGGGCCCGGAGGGGCGCCAGGGCCGCGCCGATGACGAGAATGCCGAGGCCGATCGCGAATAGCTTTTTCATCTTCCTTCTCCTTTCCAATCGAAGTTGCGGTCGAAGAACCAGACGATCTTGAGTCCGGTCTCCTGGGAAATGAATGTCGCCGAGACGACGCCCTGGACGGGCGCGGGCGGAGCGGGCGGCGCGACCGCGGCGCCGGTCAGGGCCCGTTCGACCGGCGCGCGCGACGGCTCGACCTTCTTCGCCGTCAGGATCGTTAAGTCGGGTTTCCTTGTCGAATCGCGTTCGGAGGCCGTCGGACGCTGGGGCGCGGGCGTCGGAGCAAGCCTGGGCTCTTGTTCGACGGCGGCCGGCGCCTCCCGCGGCGCTTCCGGCGTCCCTGCCCGGAGAACCTCCCGCGGCCGTAGCGGCTGCCGGCTGAGGACGAGAACCAGCGCGACGGCGGCGAGGAGGATGACCCCCGCGACCGCGATCAGGGCCGGCCTGAGGACGAGCTTCGGTCGGGCGGCGGTCCGTCCGGCTCCTTGCGCAGTCGCCCTCCGGACGGCCCTCGACCAGTCCGTTTCCTTCCAGGCCGTCCCGGCCGCCCCGTCGAGGCCGCGGGCCTGCGCGAGGGCGGACCGATAGGCCTCGAGCTCGGCCCGACAGGCGGCGCAGGCCTCGAGGTGGGCGGCGACCCCGCCGGCCTTGCTTTCGGAGATGTCGCCGCCGGCGGCCAGGGGGAGGAGCTTGCGGACGGACCGGCAAGTCATGGCGTCGCCTCCTTAACGGGCGCCGTCGCTTCGGCCCGGACCATCAGGGCCTTGATCCTCTTCCGGGCCCGCGAGAGATGGACGCGGACCGACAGCTCGGACACGCCGAGAATGGCGGCCGTCTCGCGGATGTTGCGCTCCTCGAGGTCGCGGAGGATGAAGACCTCCCGCTGGCCGCGGCTCAGCCCGGCCAGGCAGGCGCGCAGGCGGTCCCGGAAAACGCCCTGTTCATGGCGCCGCTCCTGGTCGGCCGGGAGCGAGGGCTCGGCCGCGTCCTCCAGCGAAACGGCGCGGGGCGCGCCGCGGCGGATCGTCCGGGCCTCGTTGACCAGGATCCCCAGCAGCCAGTTCTTGAAGCTGCGGGTTTTGTCGAAGCGGGAGAGATAGCGGAAGGCGCGGATCAGGGCTTCCTGGGACGCCTCGTCGGCATCCTCCCGGTTACCCGTCATCCTCAGGGCCAGCCGGAGGAGGTCGTTGCGGTAGGGGCGGACCAGGGGCTCGAAGGCCCCCGCGTCGCCGGCCAGGACCATGTCCACCAGGGCGGCCTCCTTTTCGTCCATCCAGATGAGTATATCCCCGCTTCCGGCGAAATGTTAACAATTCTCGATCCGCCCAACCGCATTCGTCCACCGGAGGGACAAGGAAGGTCGAGGCGGACGTTCAAGAGCCGAAAAATGGACTTCTCATCGTCGGAGGATGACGCGGGGGTTCGGATGCGGTCTGAAGCGACCCCCGGGCTGCCGTTTGACTTTTCCGAAAGGGCGATCTTGGAACGGAGAAAGGAGAGGGCCAGGCCATGAAGAGGGCCGTCTGAGAGCCGGAGCGGGCGCGGCCTCTGCCGGCCTAGAAACGGCAGAGCAGCCCCTCTAGTGAAACGGAAGCGGGACGAGGACGATCTTCTCCAGGCGCATCGCGTTGTTGTTGACGACCGACCGGATCTTGACGCGGCAGACGTGCTTGCCCGGTTGAAGGGCAACGGTCCCCAGCGAGAACGTCTTCGGGAAATAGAGGCTGGGCGAGCCGCGGACGAAGCCGGGGATCTCGACGTCGTCGTCGAACTCGACGGCGAAGGAGCTCCCCCGCTCGCCGCCGCAAGCGTAGGAGGCCCGGACTTCGTACGTCCCTCCCTTCTCGACCTTGAACGTCCATTCGGGCCAGTCGTTGACGTTCTGCCAGTTGGCGAGCATCGTCGTCCGGTAGAAGAAGTCCAGGTAGGCGCGCTGTCCCATCTGGGAGCGGATGTCGGCCAGCGTCACCGGCAGCTCGATCCGCCCGCCCTCGCCGGGCCGGATCTCGCAGGGCTCGACCTGGGGCGGCCCCTGGAGGTCGACGCAGATGACGGTCGCGTCCGGGTCGAGCGGCCTGTCGGGCAGGCTGAGGACGATGTCCTTCCCGTCGCGGCGGAAGTCGACCGCGCGGCCCGGATCGGCCAGGAACGAGGCGCGGCGCGGGTCGGGCCTGAGGCCGGGCAGGCGGAGGCTGCGGTCCTCCGGCCAGCCCATGACATGGATGTAGAGGCGGTTCCCGCGGGCCGTGCAGCGGCCGAAGAAGGGAAGCCGGTCGAAGACGCTCGCCGTCGTCCCGTAGACGGCTTCGCCGTTCGTCCGGAGCCAGGCGCCGATCCGGCGCAGCCGGACCTGGAACTCGGGCTGGATCGTCCCGTCCGGCGCCGGCCCGACGTTGAGGAGGAGGTTCCCGCCGCGGCTCGCGATCTCGACGAGCTGGCGGATGAGCTGGGTCGCGCTGTGGAATTCGGTCTCGTAATGATTGTAGCCCCAGCCGTTGTAGTTCATCGTCATGCAAGCTTCCCAGAGGCGGGGCGTCCCGTCCGGGTTGCGGAATCCGGTCGCCGGGACGTAGTTCTCGGGCGTTCCGAAGTCGCCCTTGCCGGGCGCCCGCTGGAAGAGCCGGTCGTTAATGAGGATATCGGGCTTGATCTTGAGGAGGAGACTCTCGACTTCGTCGGCCTTGTAGGCGGCGCTGGGATGCTCCCACTCGCCGTCGAACCAGAGGACGGCCGGATCGTATTTGACGACGAGCTCTTCGAGCTGGCCCATCATGTACGCGACGTAGCGGTTGAGGTCGGCGCCTTCAGCGGGGCGGTCGGTCTCCCAGTCGCGCCTCGGCACGTAGTCGGGGTGATGCCAGTCCATGATCGAGTAATAGAACCCGAGCGGCATCTTCCGGCGCTTGCAAGCCGCGGCGAGCTGGGCGAGGATGTCCCGGCCGTAGGGGCCGCTCATGATGTCGAAGTCGGTCAGGCGGCTGTCGAACATACAGAACCCGTCGTGATGCTTGGAGGTGATGACGATGTACTTGACCCCGGCCTCGGCGGCCAGGGCGACCCAGGCGTCGGCGTCGAAGGACGTCGGGTTGAAAGCGGCGACGAGCCGGTCGTACTCGGCCAGGGGGACGTGGAGGAGCTGGCGGGCCCATTCCTCGCGGCCGAGGACGGAGTAGACCCCCCAGTGGATGAACAGGCCGAACTTGGCGTCCCGAAGCCATTGCGTCCGCTCCGGCGAGATACGGCCGTCCGCGGCGGGCGGGGGCGCCGCGTCGAGGGGGAGCCCGAGGAAACAGGCGGCGGCCGCCGCGCCGGCGGCGAACGCGTGGAGGCGTCGCATCGCGGTCCGCTTCGGGTTCATGGGCCACCTCCGCGCCAACGTTAGCGCATCGGGCTGCGCCGTGTCAACGAGAGTCGCCGCCTCCAGGGCATCGATTCAGACAGGCTCGGCCGACGGCCTTCTTCGCCCCATCGGCCTCGCCATATCCCGCATTTCGTTCATGCCCGCTGATTCACTCGGCGCATTGGGACTTAGGGGTGGGCCTGAGAATAAATATGTCGGTGCGGCGTTCATTCCAATGTGAACGACAGGGGCGCTCCGGCCGGGACCGAGGACGGGAACGGTCCGCGCCTGATCGGGGACAGCCCGGCCATCGCGCGCGTCCGCGACCTGATCGAAAAGGTCCGCGGCCACGAGGCGCCGGTCCTGATCGCGGGCGAGAGCGGCACGGGCAAGGAGCTGGTCGCGCGCGCCCTCCACGGATCGGGGAACGGCCGACGCGGCCGCTTCGTCGCCGTCAACTGCGGCGCCATCCCCGATCCTCTGATCGAGTCGGAGCTGTTCGGGCACGCCCGCGGCGCCTTCACCGGGGCCTGGCGTGACCGGTCCGGGCTCATCGAGGAGGCCGACGGCGGGTCCTTTTTCCTGGACGAAATCGGGGACCTGTCCCTTCCGCTCCAGGCCAAGCTCCTCCGCGTCCTGCAGGAGAAGGAGGTCCGTCGCGTCGGCGAGAACCGCCCTCGTCCGGTCGCCGCCCGCTTCTTGAGCGCGACCCACAAGAACCTCGAGGCCGAGGTCGCGGCCGGCGCCTTCCGCGAGGACCTCTACTACCGAGTCCGCATCATCGCCGTCGAGATTCCGCCCCTGCGGGAGCGGAGGGAGGACATCCCGCCTCTGTCCGAGCATTTCCTGGAGCGCTTCGGCCGGGCCATGGGGCGGGACGAAATCCGTCTTTCG
>JAFGBC010000281.1 GCA_016933355.1 Candidatus Aminicenantota bacterium | reverse complement strand
GCGAATGATTTGTAACCTTCGGCTATAATCCGAGTATATCCCCCTGAAAGGACACGGAGCGCACGGAACGCCCATGGCTCATCACGACGACAGCCCGATCATGACCGCCGTCCGCGACGGCGAGGTCGAGAAACTGGCCATCCTCTTCGAGCGGCACCACCTCTCCCTGTTCAACTTCTTCCTGCGGCTGACCGGCAACGCCGCGGCCAGCGAGGACCTCGTCCAGGACGTCTTCGTCCGCATCCTGAAGTATAGGGCGACCTACCAGCCGCCGGGCTCGTTCACGGTCTGGATGTACCAGATCGCGCGGAACGCCCATATCGACCACCTCCGCCGGCGCCGCGACAGGGACCTGCTCCCGCTCGACGACCAGTGGACCGAAGCCGCCGCCCCAGGGGCCGGCCCGGCGGAAGCCCTGGAGACGAGCCGGGAGCAGGCCCTGATCCGAAAAGCCCTCGATTCCCTTCCCGCGACCAAGCGGGAGGTCCTGCTCTTGAGCCGGTTCCGAAACCTCAGGTACCGCGAGATCGCCGAGCTCCAGGGCTGCAGCGAGGGCACCGTCAAGACCATCGTCCACCGCGCCCTCAAGGACCTGGGCCGGGCTTACGCCGCCCTCCAGCAAGGAGTCACGCCATGAATTGCCGAGACCTTCAGGACCGCTTCGTCGACTACCTGACGGGAGACGCCGACGACGGCCTCCGTCGCGCGGTCGAAGCGCACATCGCATCCTGCGCCTCTTGCCGCGAGGAGCTCGAGGCCATGTCCCTGGCCTGGACGAAGCTCGGAGTCCTTCCCGAGCGAAAGCCCTCGCCGGAGCTGAGGACCCGCTTCTACGCCATGCTCGAGAGCCAGAAGGAGATCCAAGCCGGGAGCGCGCCTTCGGCCGCCGCCCGGGTCGCTCCGAAGCGGGCGTTCCGTCTCTCGGCCTGGCGGTCCCTTATCCCGGTCCCGGCCGCGCGGGCGGCGCTGGCCGCTTCGCTGCTCGCGGCCGGGTATCTGGCCGGGGTGTTCCTCAAGCCCGAAGCGCGGGGCGGCGCCCGTGTCGCCCAGCTCGAGGCCGAGGTCCACGAGATGCGGCAGACGGTCTCGCTGTCCCTCCTGGAGCGGCCGTCTTCGAGCGACCGGTTGAGCGGGCTCAGCTTCGCCGCCCGCGTCACGAATCCGAGCCCCCGCACCCTCGAAGCCCTGCTCCAGACGCTCGACGAAGACCCGAGCACGAACGTGCGCCTGGCCGCCGCCGACGCGCTCTATCTCTTCCGCGACGCCCCGGGCGTGAGGGAGGGCCTCGTCCGATCCCTGTCGCGGCAGACGTCGCCGGTCATCCAGGTCGCCCTCATCAACCTCCTCGCCGACATCAAGGAGGACCGGGCGGCCGAGGCGCTCAGGAGCCTGATCGAAAACGAGGATCTCGCCCCCGAGGTCCGGCGCAAGGCCGAATGGGGCCTGAAGAGCATCGTCTGAGGAGGCCGCCGTCATGAGAAGGATCATTTCGCTCACGCTGGGATTGATGTTGGCCGGCGGCGCCCTCGCGGGCGCCGACCGCTGGGAATGCGAAGAGAAAGAGGAGATCCGGCGGACGCTCCGCTTCGCGGACCCGGCCCGGCCCGGCGAAGTTTCCGTCGACAACGTCTGGGGGTCGATCGCCGTCGAGGGCGCCGACGTCCGCGACGTCGAGCTCGTCGTCCACAAGACGATCCGGGCGCGGAACGAGGCCCGTCTGGCCCGGGCCAAGAGCGAGGCCAAGCTGGAGATCAAGGATAACGCCGCGATCGTCGAGATCTACCTGGACGGCCCCTTCCGCTGCCGCGAGGAGGGCCGCCACGGGATCCAATGGAACCGCCACTCCGGCTACGAAGTCGTCTGCGATTTCACGCTCAAGGTCCCGCGCGCCTGCGCCGTCACGCTTCGGACCGTCACCGGCGGCGATATCCGCGTCCGGGGCGTCGAGGGCGCCTTTGACGTCCGGAACGTTAACGGGCGGGTCGACATCGAGGAGGCGGCCGGCGCGGGCGACGCCCACACCGTCAACGGCGGCATCCGCATCGCCTTCCGCCGTGCGCCTGACGGGGATTGCTCGTTCAAGACCGTCAACGGCAAGGTCGACCTGACCTTCCCCGAGGCGCCCTCGGCCGATTTCCGGGTCAAGACCTTCAACGGCGAGGCCTGGGCCGATTTCCCGGTCGAGCCGATAGCCGTCGCGCCCGAGCCCGGACAGCGCCGCGACGGGAAATACGTCTATAAGAGCGGCGGCTTCAGCGCCGTCCGCAGCCGCCGGGGCGGCGTTTCGATCCAGGTCGAGACCCTCAACGGCGACATCTCTCTTCATACCGCGAAATAAAGGTTCAAGGAGGACCTCATGAAACGCAGAACGCAAATGCTCATCGGCATCGGGCTAGTCGCCGCGGCGGCCGTCTTGTCGCCGGCGGTCTGGGCCCAAGAAGCCGCCGTCGACAAGGCCGTCGTCCCGCTCTCGAACCCGTCCAAACCCGCCCTGATCGAAGTCTCCCTCATCCGGGGCGGCATCACGGTCAAGGGCTACGAAGGCAAAGACGTCATCGTCGAGGGCCGGCCGCGGGAGAGGCTGCTTAGCCGCAGAGGAGACGCCGTCGCTCCGGCGCCGGCCGTCATCCCCGAGCCTCCCGAGCCGCCCGCCCCGCCCTCGCGCCACGGCCGCGACCGCGACCGGATCAGGGAGGAGAAGGCGGCGGGCATGAAGAGGATCCCGGCCGGCGGTTCGGGCCTGACGATCGAGGAGGAGGACAACGTCGTCTCGATCCAGACGGAGGGCTGGAAGCTGGCCTACGACCTCACGATCCAGGCGCCCTTCAACTCGTCCCTCAAGCTCGAAACCACGAACGACGGCGACATCCTGGTCGAAAACATCAGCGGCGAGCTCGAGATCGAGAACGTCAACGGCTCGATCCACCTCGTCGGCGTGACCGGTTCGGTCGTCACCAGCACCGTCAACGGAGAGATCCAGGTCACGCTCCTCAAGGCCGCCCCGGGCAAGGCCATGTCCTTCACGACCATGAACGGGGACATCGACGTAACCCTGCCCGCCGACGCCAAGGCGACCGTCAAGGCCAAGTCCGAGCGGGGGGACATTTACACCGACTTCGACCTCGCCCTCCGGAAGGTTGAGCCCAAGGCCGAGGAGGCCCGAAAAGAATCCGGACGCTACCGGGTCAGCTTCGAGCGTCCCGTCGTCGGCGACATCGGCGGCGGCGGGCCCGAGTTCTCGTTCAGCACCTTCAACGGCGACATCTACCTCCGCAAGAAGAAGTAATCCGGGATCCGATCTGCACGTTGATCCAAAGTGCAAGTCGCGGGGGCGGCCTGCGGGCCGCCCCTTTTTTTTTCGTCCTTTTGCTTATCCGGCGGCCGTGGGCGATGCCGGACGTTTGACCCCGATGACCGGGCGCCCTATAATCCCGGAGGAGCGCCATGAAGAAGCGATTCGGCGGACAGAGCATGACGGAACCTTTGCGGCGGGTCATCCTCAAGCGGCCGCTCCAGGCGTTCCGGGACGACCGGACCATCGCCTCCCAGTGGCGGCCCCTGGGCTTCACGGGCCCGCCCGACCTCGCCCGCGCCGAAGACGAATTCGCCGCCCTCGTCGCCCTCCTCCAAAGCCAGGGGGTCGAAACCCTGTTTCTGCCCGAGGACGACCGGACCGGCCTGGACTCCCTGTACGTCCACGACCCCGCCCTGATCACGGACGCCGGCGCCGTCATCTTCCAGACCGGAAAGATCGTCCGGC
Organism: Candidatus Aminicenantota bacterium; assembly: GCA_016933355.1. Taxonomy (GTDB): domain Bacteria; phylum Acidobacteriota; class Aminicenantia; order Aminicenantales; family JAFGBC01; genus JAFGBC01. The sequence continues at coordinate 2,655 of JAFGBC010000281.1, read as the reverse complement.
GGGGCGAGGGCCCGGCCCTGGCCGACGCGCTTTCGGGCTGGGACGTGCCCATCCTGGCCCGGATCGAGGGCCCGGCCACCGCGGAAGGCGGGGACATGATCTGGCTGGACCGGACGACGCTGGCCGTGGGCCGGGGCTTCCGGACGAACGAGGCCGGCGTGGACGCCCTGCGGGCGGCGCTCCGTCCGGCGGGCGTTCGCGTCCTCGGTTTTCACCTCCCCTACGGGAACGGCCCCGGCGAAGTCCTCCACCTGATGTCCTTCATCAGCCTGCTCGCCGACGACCTGGCCGTCGTCCACCGCAAACTCCTGCCCGTCCCCCTCTTCGAGCTCCTGGAGGACCACCGCATTCACCTCGTAGACATCCCCGAGGAGGAATTCGCCGGCCAGGCCTGCAACATCCTGGCCCTGGCGCCGCGCCGCGTCGTCATGCTCGAGGGGAATCCCCGAACCCGGGCGCGCCTCGAGGCGGAGGGCTGCGAGGTCTTCGCCGTCAAGGGCGAGGAGATCGCCTTCAAAGGGAGCGGGGGCCCGACCTGCCTGACCCGGCCGCTGCTCAGGGGATAGGAGGGCCGGCGGCGAGGAGATCAGACGCAGCCGACGGGCTTGGGGAGCCCGGCGATCTTGGCCGCCTTTTTGGCGGGACTGCCGGGAAAGATCGTGTAGAGCTCTTTGGTCGAGATGACGCCCGCCTTGCTGAGCTTGCGGATCGAAGGCGCCGTCCCTTTTTCGCGGGCTTCCTGCTGCATGAAGGCGAGGACCTTCCAGTGATCGGGGGTCAGGGCGACGATGCCCTCTTCGACGGCGATCGCTCCGGCGATCTCCCGCGTCCACTGGGCGTGGTTCGTCATGAAGCCTTCCGCGTCGACATCGACGGCGACGCCGGCGTATGTTTTCTGAGCCATGAGATTCTCCTCCGGCGATCAGTCCGACGGGGGCCTTTTCTTCCCGGCCATGCTCAAGCGGTCCGGGACGAAGGGGAAGGGACGGCCCTTGAGAAGCCACCGCCAGTACATGTGCCGGAAGGCGAGCTTGCCGAGGTGATTGAGCCGGCTCTCCTTGAGCATGGGCAGCGGGCCGAGGACGGGAATCGGGAAACGGCCGTGAAGCGGTTCGATGTCGTAGTTGTAGTCGATCAAAATGGCTTTCCGGAATCCGGTCGCGATGAAGCAGTTGGCGTGTCCGTCAAGGTCGGGAGCGAGCGGCTTGCCCTCGATCGCCCGTAGGACGTTCTCCGTCAGGATCTCGGCCTGGAAATGGACGACCGACCCCGCCTTGGCGGTCGGGGCGTCCGAGGCGTCCCCGATGACGAAAATATTGTCATGGCTCTTGGACTGGAGCGTCTTGGCGTCGACCGGGATGAAGCGGAGCTCGTCGCCCAGGCCGGACCGTTCGACGAATCCGGCGCCCATGTTGGTCGGGATCGTGACCAGGAGGTCGTAGGGGACTTCGCGCCCGTCGTAGCACACCAGCTTGCGCGCCGCCGCGTCGACCCGCTCGGTGACGAAGTCTCCGACGACACCGATGCCCCGCTCATCGAACAGCCCGCCGAACTTGCGCGACGCGATCGGCCGGGTGAACGGGCCGCCGAGGGGGGTGACGAACGTGATTTCGACGTCCCGGCGCATCCGGCGCCGCGTGAAATGCCAGTCGGCGAGGAGGGCGAACTCGATCGGGACGACCGGGCACTTGATCGGCATCTCCTGGATGTGGACGACGAGGCGGCCGCCGGGGAAAACCTCGAGGGCCCGGGCCAGGGCCTCGCTGCCCTCGGGCGTGTAAAAATCGAAGATCGTGTCGCGCCAGCCTTCGGCGCTGCCGGCGAGCTCGGCCGGGACGATCTCGGCCCCGGTCGCCACGATCAGCATGTCGTAGGGCAGCGACCGGCCGTCTTCGAGGACGACCGCGTTGGCGGCGGCGTCGATCCGCTCGACCTCGGCGACCGTGAATTCGACTCCCTTGGGCAGGAAGCGGGAGCGGTCTTTGACGAGCTGCGCCCTTTCGTAGAGGCCGAACGGAATGAAGAGAAAACCGGGCTGATAGTAATGATCGGTGTCCCGGTCGACGACCGTAATGGACCAGGCCGACCGGTCGAGCCGACGCGTCAGATGGCGGGCCATGAGCGTGCCGCCCGTCCCGGCGCCGAGGATAACGAGTTTCTTCATGACCGATGCTCTTTATGAGATCGTCTCCGGACGACGGCCGTCCGGGCTGAAAGAGAGCCCATACTATAGAACCCGCCTCTCCCTGTCAACACGAAGCGCCGCGGCGCGGGGCCGGCTCAGGCTTTGAAGACCTCGCTCCGCAGTGCGGCTCTCTTGACCCGCTCTTCGACCGGGAAAACACCGATCCCGACCCCGGTCGGCACCTGGATCCGGCCCGGACCGCTGAGCTCGATGAAGGGGTCGATCAGGTCCTCCTTGTAGTAGCGGCGACTCGCCGAGAGGTCGTGGGGCAGCTTGAAGTTCGGCAGGGCGGCGATATGGAGGTTGTGGGCGCGGCCGATGCCCGATTCGAGCATCCCGCCGCACCAGACCGGCACTCCCTTCTCCCGGCAGTAGTCGTGGATGCGGCGCGCTTCGACGAACCCGCCGACCCGGCCGACCTTGATGTTGACGACCCGGCAGCTCCCCATCTCCAGGGCCGCCCGCGCCGT
>JAFGBC010000008.1 GCA_016933355.1 Candidatus Aminicenantota bacterium | reverse complement strand
TGTGCTACGTTGACTTGGGTTTACGCACATGAACGCCTTCAAACTCATCGCCGAAGCGAGCTTCGTCGTCCAGCTCATCCTGTTTTCGCTCCTCTTGTTCTCGGTCTTCTCCTGGGCCATCATCCTCTTCAAGCGGCGGACGCTCCGCCAGTCCTCGGCCCAGTCGAAGCGGTTCCTGTCCGCCTTCCGCAAGAGCCGCAACCTCGACGACGTCAACGAAGCCGTCCGCAAGTACCAGGCCAGCCCGCTGGCGGCCATGTTCGAGGCCGGCTTCCGGGAGGTCAACCTCCTCGCTAAGAGGAATCCGTCCGGGACGCCCAAAGCCGACCGGATGGAGAATATCGAACGGGCCCTTCAGCGCGTCTCCAACGCCGAGATCGCCAAGATGGAGCGGATGATGAGCTTTTTGGCCACGACCGGGAGCGTCACGCCCTTCATCGGGCTGTTCGGCACGGTCTGGGGGATCATGGACGCCTTCCAGCGCATCGGCGTCCTGCGCTCGGCCAGCCTGGTCACGGTCGCCCCGGGCATCGCCGAGGCCCTGATCGCGACCGCGGCCGGCCTGTTCGCGGCCGTCCCGGCCGTCATCGCCTACAACTTCTTCCTCCACCGGATCAAGGACATCATCACCGAGATGGAGGACTTCCACCTCGAATTCCTCAACGTCGCGGAGCGCCTCTATGGCCCTTAGCGGCGCGCCCCTGTCCCGCGGCGGCGCGTCGCGGCGGCGCGCTCCGGGAACCTCCCTGTCCGAGATCAACGTGACGCCCTTCGTCGACGTCATGCTCGTCCTGCTCGTCATCTTCATGGTCACGGCCCCGATGATGCAGTCGGGGATCGGCGTCAACCTCCCCCAGGCCGAGTCCGAGTCGGCCCCGGCCGAGGAGGGCCTGACCCTGACCGTGACCAAAGACAAGTTCATCCACATCGGCGGCACCGTCGTCAACATCCACCTCCTCGAGAAGCGGCTCAACGAGCATTTCTACGGCAAGCGGAAGAAGGTCGTCTTCCTCCAGGGAGACCAGGACATCCCCTACGGGTTCATCATCGACATCCTCGACATCGCCAAGAACGCCGGCGTCGAGGTCGTCGGCCTCATCACCGAGCCCGAGGAGAAGACGGCCAAGCGCCGCTGAGGGGGCGGGCCGTGACCAGACTCTGGGGAGACGACCGCCGCTTCCAGCGGGCCGTCCTCGCCTCGCTCGTCCTTCATGGCGTCCTGGTCGCGCTCCTCGTCACCTCGCCCCAACTGCCGGGCCGAAAACCGCGCGGCCCGGTCCGCTACGTCAACCTCGCCTTCGGCGGCCCGGGCGGACCCGCCGGAGCGGGCGCCGGTCGGCTGGGAACCACGCCCGTCCCCCCCAAGCGCGAAACCCTGCGCGACCTGACGACGCCCCAGAAGGCGGCGGCCGCAGCGCCCCAGTCCGAGCTCCGCTATCCCGTCCCCGACCCCAAGAGGGAAAAGGCTCCGCCCAAGGACAAGAAGGCGGCCATCTCGCAGGCTCCCCCGCCGGCGAAGACGGACGCCGGGGCCTCCGAGGAGGACGGAACGGTCGGCGGGTCGGGCCTCAGGATCGGAGGCATCGGCGAGGGCGAAGGCGGGGGGGGCGGCGGCATCTTCGGCTCGGAATACGGCGACCAGATCGGCCTCTCGACCTTCCCCTTCACCTATTATCTGCAGATCCTGACCGATAAAATCTCGGCGGCCTGGTTCACCTCGCTGGTCGACCCGGGCGTCCGCGGCACCCACACCGTGACCATCTTCTTCAAGATTCAGCGCGACGGCCGCGTGACGGATCTCAAGGTCGAGGAGGCGAGCCAGATCCGCTCGCTCGACCTCTCGGCCCTGCGGGCGATCACGACCGCCGCGCCCTTTCCTCCGCTCCCCGAGGAATACGACGAGGACTTCCTCGGAATCCACCTTATCTTCGAGCATTCCAAATGAGAAAAACCCTTTTAATCGCCGGTCTCTTCGTATGCTTCGGCCTCCCGGCCGCCGCCTCCGCGCCGCGCGCCCAGCAGGAGGTCGTCATAACCATCAAAGACGGGATGCCCATGATTCCGGTCGCCCTGCCCGAATTCACGCTGCGCGCCCAGGCGCCCGCGGTCCGCGACGCCGCGGCCCTGATCGCCCAGGTCCTCGAGGCCGACCTCAAATTCAGCCGCGTCTTCCAGCTCCTGCCCAAGAGCTACTACGGCTACATCCCCGCCCTCCACCCCGACAAGATCGTCTTCAAGGACTGGGAGTCCATCCAGGCCAAGTACCTCCTGACCGGCGTCGTCGGCGAGGGCGACGACGGGACCGTCCAGGCCGAGGTCAAGCTCTACGACGTCAAGGGCGAGCGGTTCATGCTCGGCAAGAGATACGAGCTCACGCCCAAATCCAGCGTCCTGCGCCGGGCCGCCCACGAGTTCGCCGACGAGGTCCTCAAGGCCTTCGGCGAGCGGCCCGTCTTCTCGACCAAGATCGTGTTCGTCTCCGACCGCGACGGGAACGACGAGCTGTACATGATGGACTACGACGGCGAGAACCAGACCCGGCTGACCTTCAACAAAGTCATCGATTACATGCCGGCCTGGTCCATGGACGGCCAGACGATCGCCTACACCTCCTACCGGGGCGGCGGCGCCGACCTGTATCTCTTCCGCTTCACCGAGGGCCGCAACGCCGCGGTCGCCGCGACCGGGACGAACTTCGCGCCCTCCTTCTCGCCGGACGGGAAAAAGCTCGCCTTCTGCTCGACCCAGGACGGGAACGCCGAGATCTACGTCGCCCAGAGCGACGGGAGCGGGATCCGCCGCCTGACCTTCAACAAGTCGATCGACACCTCTCCGACCTGGTCGCCGACGGGCCGAGAGATCGCCTTCACCTCCGACCGGGGAGGCACGCCCCAGATCTACGCCATGGACGCCGAGGGGTCGAACGTCCGGCGGGTCAGCTTCGGCGGGACCTACCACGACCAGCCGGCCTGGTCGCCGGCCGGAGATCAGATCGCCTACGTCTCCCGCGTCGACCAGGTTTTCGACATCTACGTCCTCAACCTCCGGAGCTCCCAGATCATCAAGCTGACCGAGGGGAACGCCCGCAACGAATCGCCCGCCTGGTCGCCCGACGGCCGGCACCTCGTCTTCTCCTCCTCGCTCCCCGGCACCAACCAGATCTACGGCATCGACTACGACGGCGCCGGGCTGCGCCGGCTGACCTCGCTCGGCAACAACAAGCTTCCCGACTGGTCCGCGCGTTAGGGAGCAATCGTTTTCGGGGCGGGCGCGGGCAGGCCGCCGAGACTGCGCCGTCCAAGGGGATTGACAGGCGAATGGCGAATCGGTATAAAGAATGGGCATGAGGCGCCGATGACCGTCCCGCCGGAGCGTCCGATCCCAGACCCGACAGGAGGTTCCATGAAAAAACCCGTATGTCTGACCCTTGCCCTGATGCTGGCCGTCATGGCCCTGGCCGCCTGCAAGGCCAAAGTCAAAGAAGTGCCGCCGCCGCCCCAAGCCCAGGAGCAGCCCAGAGTCCAGCCCGCGGCGCCGCCGCCGCCCCCCCCGCCGCCGAGCGAGGAGGAGATCTTCAAGTCGAAAAGCCTGGAGCAGATCAACCGCGAGCAGCCTCTCAAGATGATCTACTTCGACTATGACAAGTACTTCATCCGCGAAGACGCCAAGCCCGTCCTAAGCGCCAACGCCTCTTGGCTGAACAAGTTCAGGTCCGTCCGGGTCCTGATCGAAGGCCACTGCGACGAGCGCGGCACAGAGGACTACAACCTTGCCCTGGGCGAGAAGCGCGCCAAGAGCGCCTACGACTATCTCCTCTCGTTGGGAATCCCCGCCGAACGGCTCCAAATCATCTCCTACGGCAAGAGCCAGCCGTTCGACCCGGGACACAACGAGATCTCTTGGCAGAGGAACCGGAGAGCTCAGTTTACAATCATCGCCAAATAGCGCTATAATACCGGGATGAGAACGTTTCGCGGCTGGGGTCGGGGTCTTTTCGTCCTTCTCGCGCTGCCTCTGCTGGCGGCTGCCGCCGACAACAAGGAGAAAAAGGCCTACGAGCTTATCTACGAAGACGTCCAGCTCCTCAAGCAGAAGCTCGCCCTGATCGAAGCCAAGCTCGACCAGAACGCGGCCGACATCCGCACCCTCCAGACCCAGGTCAAGGATTACGTCGAGCAATGGCGGCTGGCCCAGGGCGCCCAGGCCGGCCTCAAGGAAGACCTCAAGGCGATCCCCGCCCAGTACCAGGTCCTGGCCGACAGGCTGGAGCTCATCGGCCTCCAGCTGGCCAAGATCAGCGAAGACCTCCTGATGATTCGCCCTGCCGCGGCGACCGACGCGGCCGGGGCGGACAAGGGCCGGGCCAACCAGCCGGACAGGCAGGAGCCGGACAAGGCCACCCCCGCCGAGAGGGGCGACCTGACGACGCAGCCCGAAACGCCTCCGCCGGCCTCGAACCTCTCCCCTCAGGAAGTCTACAACACGGCCTACGCCGATTATCTCAAGGGAAATTTCGACCTGGCGACCGAAGGCTTCCGGCTCTACCGGGAGCAGTTCCCGGAGAGCCCGCTGGCCGACAACGCCCTGTACTGGATCGGAGAGTGCGCCTTCAGCCAGACGCGGTTCGACGAAGCCATCGACCGCTTCGACGAGCTCATCCTCACCACTCCGACCAGCGACAAGATCGCGGCGGCCTACCTCAAGAAGGGCTTGAGCCTGATGGAGCTGGGGCGGAAGGACGAAGCCCTCTCCGTCTTCAAGCTCCTCGTCGGCAAGTTCCCGCTCGAGAACGAAACCAAGGTCGCCCAGCAAAAAATCAAGGATCTGAGTTCCGACAATGAGAGACGTCAACAGCCTGAATAAGGTCATCCTGATCGGCCACCTGGGGAGGAAGCCCGAGCTCCGCTTTCTCCCCCAGAGCGAGCGGGCCATCGCCCGCTTCACCCTAGCGACGAACGAGCGGACCTTCAACCCCCAGACCAAGGAAAGCCGCGACTATACCGAGTGGCACAAGATCGTCGCCTGGGGCAAGCTCGCCGAGTTCGCCGAGAAGTATCTGTCCCAAGGTCGCCAGGTCCTCGTCGAGGGTCGACTGCGGACCCGGACCTGGCAGGACAAGGATGGGAACAAGCGCTCGACGACCGAGATCGAGGCCAACAACATCGTCTTCCTCGGCCGGCGCGAGGGCGCGGCCGAACCCGTCGCCCAGGAGCCCTTCCCCTCCGAGCCCGCGGTCCCCGACTTTCCGGGCGAGGACGATACGTCCGGACCGGGCGGTCCGGACGACGTCCCGTTCTAGCCGGCCCGTCTCCGCCGCCGGCCGCCGTCTCACGAGGTGCCCCATGAGCGAGCCCAGGCCCGTCCCGACCGAACAGGAATTCCGCGCCGCCGTCATCGAAGACATCCGTCCCTGGGGGAAGTTCCGCTCCTATCCCTCGGCGCGCGCGGCCGCCGTCAAGATCATCACCGTCAACCCCGGCGCCGCCCTCTCCCTCCAGTTCCACCACCGGCGGAGCGAGTTCTGGGTCGTCCTCGACGAGGGGCTGGAGATGACGATCGGGGACCGGACCTGGCGGACGGCCGAGGGCGAGGAGATCTACATCCCGCGCGAGGCGCCGCACCGCCTCCGCTGCGTCGGCCCGTCCCGGGCCCGCGTCATGGAGATCTGGCTCGGGGACGGCGACGAAGCGGACATCGTCCGCCTCCGGGACGACTACGGACGCGGCGAGCCGGGCCGCTGATCAGGCGCGCCGGCCCAAAAATACCTCGGGGTGCTTGACGAGGATCTTCTCGACGATATACTCCTCGATCTCCTGAGCGGTCTCCAGCTCCAGGGCGGCGCTGACGATCCGCTTGACCGTCCGCGTTTCCACCGCCCGCAACGCCTTCTTGATGCGGGGAATGAAGATGGGGTTCATGCTGAACAGCCTCAGCCCGAACCCGAGGAGGACGATGGCCGAGAGCGGATCGGCCGCCATCTCGCCGCAGACCGTCACGGGCGTCCCCTGCCGCTGGGCGATCGTGATGACCGACCGGATCAGGCGCAGGACGGCCGGGTGGAGCGGCTTGTAGAGATAGGAGACGTGCTCGTTGGAGCGGTCCACGGCCAGGAAATACTGGATCAGGTCGTTGGTGCCGATGCTGAGGAAGTCGACGTCCCGGGCCAGCCGGTCGGCGACGGCCGCGGCCGCCGGGACCTCGATCATGACCCCGAGCGGGACCTGGCGGCCGTACTTGATCCGGCGCGCGTCGAGCTCGGCCTTGACCTCCCGGAACAGGCGCTTGACCTCGGTCACCTCCTCGACCTCGGTCACCATCGGCACCAGGACCCGGACGTCGCCCAGGACGCTGGCCCGCAGGACGGCCCGGAGCTGGGTTCGGAACATCTCCTGGTTCTTGAGCGAGAAACGGACGGCCCGCAGCCCCAGGGCGGGGTTCGGCTCCTTTTCGATGTTGAGCTGGGGCAGGGCCTTGTCGCCGCCGATGTCGATCGTCCGGATGTAGACGGGCGCCGACTGGGCGGCCTTGACGATCCTGGCGTAGATCTCGTAGTGATCGTCCTCGCTGGGGAGGGTCGTCCGCTGGAGGTAGATGAATTCGGACCGGAACAGGCCGATCCCCTCCGCTCCGTAGTAGAGCGCCATGTGGACTTCCTCGGGGAGCTCGATGTTCGCCAGCGGCGTGAAGCGGACGTCGTCGAGCGTCCGGGAGGGGAGTTTGGCCGTCTTGCGCAGGATCTTCCGGTAGCCGAGGTAGCGCTCCCGCTTGCTCCGGAATTCCTTGAGGACGGCCGGAGGCGGGTTGATGATGACCTCGCCGTCGGTCCCGTCGACGATGATCGTGTCCCCGGTCCGGAGATGGCGGGTGACGTCGTGGAGCCCGACCACGGCCGGGATGTCGAGGGAGCGGGCGAGAATCGCCGTGTGCGAGGTCGGTCCGCCCATGTCGAGGGCGATCCCCAGGACCTGGCCCCGGCTGAGGCGCAGCGCCGCCTCGGACGGCATCAGGTCGTGAGCGACCAGGACGCGCCGGGCCGCCACTTCTTCCCGGCCCCGGGACTTGGCGCGCCCCCGGTCGCCCAGGTTGCGGTAGATCTTGGACAGGACGTCCTCGACGTCGGACTTCCGCTGCCGGAAGGACTCGTCGGCCAGTCCCTCGAAGATCTTCTCGTATTTCTCGCGCGTCCAGGACAGGGCCCACTCCGACCGGACCTTCTCTTCCCGGACGATCCGTTCCAGCCCTCCCCGGAGCGCCGCGTCCTCCAGGATGAGCCGGTGGGCGTCGAAGATGAAGGCGTTTTCCCCGCCCGCCCGCTCCCGAACTTCGTCGCGGAGGACGGCCAGCTCCTCGGCCGTCCGCGCCATAGCCAGGCGAAGCCGGTCCAGCTCGGCCGGGATGCGGTCGGCCGGGACGGCCTCGCGCCGGGCGGTGAACAGGACCGGGGTGGAGAGGACCGCTTCGCCCAGGGCGATGCCCGGCGAGACTCCGATCCCGCGCAGACGGATGAGGTCCATCCCCCTACTCTTTCTCTCCAAACCGGTCGTTGATGAGGGACTCGAGGGCCTTGATGGCGGCCGCCTCGTCCTTGCCCGACAGCTTGAGCCCGATCATCGAACCCTGGGTCGCGGCCAGGGTCAGGATGCCCAGGATGCTTTTGCCGTCAATCTCGCTCCCGTCCTTGAGGATGCGGACCGAGGCCGAGAAGCGGTTGGCCAGGTTGACGAACTTGACGGCGGCCCGGGCGTGGAGGCCGAGCTTGTTCTTGATCGTGACCTTGCGTTCGATCATGACGGCGTCCGAAGCGGCGGCCTCAGCGCTTGGCCCCGAGGAGGGCGCTGGCGAGGTGGATGTTCTTCTTGCCCTGGTCGACGACCTTCCTGGCGACGTCCTTGAGGTTGTTGTTGCGCTGGAGGGAGACGAACTTGATGAGCATGGGCAGGTTGACGCCGGTGATGATCTCGACCTGGCCGTCCTTGAGGAAGCTGAAGCTCAGGTTCGAGGGCGTCCCGCCGAACATATCGGTGAAGATGACGATGCCGTTCTTCTGGTCGACCTTCTTGAGGCTCTGGCTGATCTTGCGCTTGGAGTCCTCGACATCATCGTACCACCCGATCGAGATCGCCTCGATGTTGGGCGCCTCGCCCAGAATGATCGTCAGGGCGTTGAGAAGCTCCTCGGCCAGCTTCCCGTGGCAGACGATGATGCCTCCGACCATGGCCTGACTCCTCGCTGCGGGCCGCTATTTGAACATGTCCCGATGATAGAGCTTTATATCATATTTCCGGCGGCGAAGATACTCCCGGAGGCTCTCGGCGACGACGACCGAGCGGTGCCTCCCCCCCGTGCAGCCGACGGCGACCGTCAGGTAGCTCTTCCCCTCGCGGATGAAGCGGGGGATGAGGAAGTCGAGGAAGCTTCGCAGCCGTTCCAGGAATTCGCCGGTTTCGGCCCCCCCCAGCACGAAATCGCGGACCGCCCGCTGGCGGCCCGTCTTGTCGCGGAGGGACTCGACGTAAAAGGGGTTGGGGAGGAAGCGGGTGTCGAAGACGAGGTCCGCTTCGAGAGGAACGCCGTGCTTGTAGCCGAAGCTGACCAGGACGATCCGCAGCCGCGGCGCGCGCCGGCCGGCGAAGCGGGCGGCCAGGAGTTCCTTGAGCTGGACGATCGTCAGGCGCGTCGTGTCGATGACCTCGTCGGCCGCGGCCTTGATCGGCGCCAGCCGCTTCCGCTCCAGCCGGACGCCCGCCACGGCCGACGTCCGGCTCAGGGGATGGGGTCGCCGCGTCTCGCTGAAGCGTTTGACCAGGGACTCGTCGCTCGCGTCGAGAAAAATGAGCCGCGCGCCGACCTTGCGGCGGACCTCGGTCCAGACCCGGGGGAACTCCTTGAGGAAGGCCGGCTCGCGGATGTCGACGACCAGGGCGACCTTGCCGATCTCGACCTTGCGACGGAGCCAGAGGTCGACGAACGGCAGGATGAGCTTGGCCGGCAGGTTGTCGACGCGGTAGTAGCCCATGTCCTCGAGAAAGTGGCTGAAGACCGTCTTACCCGAGCCCGAAAGCCCGGTGATGATCAGAAAGCGGTTTTTGGTCATCGGGCCCCCCTTCGGCTCGGCCGCCCCCCCCGCCGGCCGCCGGCCCGGCACAAGGCCCGGTCCAGCCTGCGGACGATCTCCAGCGAGGCCCGGTAGCCGCGCCGCCGGAGGCGGTGGACGCGGCAGGCGACCTCGATCAGGGTCGCGATATTGCGCCCGGGGGCGACCGGAATCGTGATCTGGGGCACGGCGCGGCCCAGGACGGCGTAATCGCGCGGAAAGCGCAGGCCGAGCCGGTCGAACTCCCGTCCCCGCTGCCATTTGCGGAGCCGGATGGCCAGGTCGATGGCCGACTCGGCGCAAAGGGCCCGGGCGCCGAAGATCTCCCGGATGTTGATGATGCCCAGGCCGCGGATCTCCATGTAGTCGCGGCTGAGCTCGGGCGCGCTGCCGCGCAGCCTCCCGCCGGCGGTCCGGCGGACGCGAACGACGTCGTCCGCTACGAGGCGATGGCCGCGGCCGACGAGCTCGAGCGCGCTCTCGCTCTTGCCGATTCCGCTGTCGCCGAAAATGAAGACGCCCAGCCCGAAGATCTGGAGAAGCTGGCCCGAGACGGTCGCCTCGGCCGGAGCGGGGGCGGCCTCAGGCCGCGCTCTTGTCTTCCTCTTCACGGACGATCTCCAGAATATCCGAGGCTCCGGCCGCGGCCAGGATCTTGCGCTGAAGGCCGCGGGAGCGCCGGGAGAGCCGGGCGATCGCGGCCAGGATCTGAAGGCTCAGGGCGGGGTCTTCGGGCGGCGTGACGACCAGGAAGAAGAGGTGGACCGGCTTGCCGTCGGCGGCATCGAAGGAGGCGCCTTTCCGGGACACCGCCAAGAGGACGAGCGGACGACCGAGGCCGTTCGCCTTGCAGTGGGGGATGGCGATCCCCCGCCCGATCGCCGTGCTGCCCATGTTCTCGCGTGCGGCCAGCCGAGCCGCGAGCTCGCCGTCATCGGCGATTCGCCCCCGGGCCTTGAGGACGGCCGCCATCTCCCTCAGGATGCCGTTGCGGTCCCCGGCCGCGAGGTCGGGGACGACGAGGTCCGCGGCCAGGAGGGGGTGCAGGCGAGAGCCCATGGGTTCCCGCGCGTTTTCAGTCGGGCTGGACGAGTCCGATGTTCCCGTCCTTGCGGCGGAAGAGAACGGCCCAGCGCTCCGCGCCCGGCTCGCGGAACATCAGGACCTCCCGCTTCTTGATCTCGAACTGGACGGCGGCCTCCTCGACCGACATCGGCTTCAGGGCGAAGAAGGGGCTGCGCAGAATCCGGCGCCCCGCCTCGGCCGGCTCTTCGGGCGGGCCTAAGCTCTTTCGCTCGCGTCCCTTACGCCGCTTCTGCTCGCGATACTTCGCCCGCTCCTTCTTGAGCTTCTCTTCCAGGCGGTCGAAGACCCGGTGCAGGGAGGACAGGGCGTCCGCCGTCTCCTCGGTCATGGCGATCGTCCGGCCCCGGCCTTTGACGTTGAGCTCGACCTTGTGGCGGTACTTCTGGGCGGACAGGACCAGGTCGGCGTCGAAGATCGACCCGGCCAGCTTCTCCAGAGCCCGCAGCCGCTCTTCGCAGAAGTCGCGCATCTCGGGCGTGACCTCGGTCTGCCGGGCCGTGATATGGATGTTCATGGGGCGCCCTCCATAAGGAATTTGCGTTTCCGGATGTGGGACGGCGGGATGCGGAGCTGCTTGCGGTATTTGGCGACGGTCCGCCGGGCGATCCGCAGGTTCTCCTTGGACAGGACGGCGACGATCTCGTCGTCGGACAGCGGCCGCGTCCGGTCCTCGTTCTCGACCAGCTTCCGGATCCGGTCTTTGATCCGGAGAGACGAGACCTCCTCGCCGAAATCCCCGACCAGGGACTTGTGGAAGAAATACTTGAGGGGGAAGACCCCGCGCGGCGTCATCATGTGCTTGTTGGCGACGACGCGGCCGACCGTCGATTCGTGGACGCCGATCTCGCGCGCGATCTCCATCAGGGTCAGCGGCTTGATGAAGTCGAGGCCGCTCTCGAAGAACTCTTTCTGCTTGGCGACGATGTAGCGGGCGACCCTGGCGACCGTCCGGTCCCGCTGTTCGAGGCTGCGCAGGAACCAGATGGCCTTCTTCATCTTGTCCTTGAGGTACTCGTGGGCCTCGCTGTCCTTGGCGGCCTCGGCCAGGAGCCGGCGGTAGTAGCGGCTGATCCGCAGCCGGGGCAGGCCCTCGTCGTTCAGGGCGATCTTGAGCTCGTCGTCCTCCTTGCTGACGATGATGTCGGGGACGACGTAAAAGGTCCGCTCCTGGCTGTACTTGCGGCCGGGGGCCGGGTCGAGCCCTTTGATGACGTCGATGTGGGCCCGGACATCGGCCAGGCCGAGGCCGAGGGCCTTGGTCAGCCCGGCGTAATCGGACTTCTCAAGGAGCAGGAGGTGCTTCTCGATGATCTCGCGGGCGACCGCGTCCCGGACGCGGAGATGGTCCAGCTGGACGAGGAGGGCCTCCTGGAGGTTGAAGCTGGCGGCCCCGACCGGGTCGAAGAAGAGGATGTCCTGGCGGATGCGCTCGACCGTTTCGGCGTCGGTCTTGCCCATGGCGGCGATTTCCTCGATCGTCGCCGTCAGGTAGCCGTCCTCATTGATGTTCCCGATGACGAGCTGGGCAACCTCGTGCTCGGCCGCGTCGAAGAACGTCAGGTTGGCCTGCCAGTTCAGATGGTCCCAGAGCGAGGCCCGTTTGGTCAGCGTGTTCTCGATCGAGGGGATGTCTTTCCGGTCCCGGGCGTAGGGCCCGGCCCCGCCCTCCAGATAATCCTGGAACGAGAGCTCGGCAGCGAGGTCCTCGGCGCCGCTCTCGGCCGGGGCGGCCGCTTCGCCGGCCGGCCCCTCTCCGGCCTCGCCGGCGGCCGGCGTCGCGGCGGCCTGGGTTTTCAGGTCGACTTGGCGGTTCTTGATTTCGGGGGCGGACTCGAACTCCTCCAGCTCGAGCATCGGGTTCTGGGTCAGCTCGCCGTCGATGACCTCGATCAGCTCGAGGTTGGTCAGGGGGAGAAGCTTGATGGCCTGCTGAAGGGCGGGCGCCAGGATGAGCTTCTGGACCTGTCGCTGATCGAGCCTCTGTTTCAGCACCGTCGCCCCGTCCTCCCTCTCTCCGGAAGACTCATTCCAGCCGGAATCCGTCCCCGAGGTAATGTCGCCGGACCTCATCGGACGCGACGAGCGCCTCCGGCAGCCCGTGTTGGATGATCTTCCCCCCGTCGATGATATAGCCGCGGTCCGAAATCTTGAGCGTTTCCCGGACGCTGTGGTCGGTGATCAACAGCCCGAGCCCCTTCGCTTTCAGGGACAGGAGGATCTGCTGGAGATCGTGGATGGCCAGCGGGTCGATCCCGGTGAACGGCTCGTCGAGGAGGATGAATTCGGGGCCGGTGATCATGGCCCTGGCGATCTCCAGGCGGCGCCGCTCTCCTCCCGACAGCGTATAGGCCTTGGCCCGGGCCAGGCGGGCGAGGCCGAACTCTTCGAGGACGCTCCCGATGTCTCCGGCGCGGGCCTCGTCCTCCCGGGGCAGGATCTCCAGGATGGCGGCCAGGTTCTCCTCGACGCTCAATTTCCGGAAGACGGACGGCTCCTGGGGCAGCAGGCAGATGCCGCTTTGGGCCCGCAAGTACATGGGAAGATCGGTGATGTCCTCGCCGTCGAGCGTAATCCGCCCCGCGTCCTGGGGAATCAGGCCGAGGATCATCGAAAAGGTCGTGGTCTTGCCCGCTCCGTTGGGGCCGAGCAGCCCGACGATCTCCCCCCGATCGATCTCGACCGTGACGCCGTCGACGGCCTTCTTGCGCCGGTAGCTCTTCTCAAGGCCGGCCGCTCGCAACCCGTCTCTCATGCCTCACGACTTGATGACCGTGACCGATCGATCACGCTTCTTGTTCTCTATCAGAATCTTACCATCGGCCAGTTGAAATGTCAATTTGTCGCCCCTGGTCTCGCCCTTATCCTTATCGACGAGAACCGGCTTGTCGAGAAGGACGACGGTCTCCTCGGGGACGGCGAACTCCGCCCGGCCGCCCCGACCCTCCCAGCTGCCCTGCTGGATGCGGACAGCCCCGCGGGCGACGATCCGGGTCATTTCGGAGGTGCCCTCGGCGAGGTCCATTGCGATCGTATCGGCCTCCAGGACGGCGTTCCGGGCCTTGAGCCGGCAGTCCTTCCGGAAGGAAACCCGGCGCTCCTCGGGGCGGAATTCGATCGTTTCGCCGTCGATCTCCACCCGCTCCTCCTCGACGGCGTCCTTGGGCTTGTGCCAGAACTGAGTCTTGACCTTGCCGCGCCCTTCCAGGCTCCCTTTGGCCTCGAGGACTTGGACGAGATCGGCCTGGATCACCTGTTTCCCCTGCCAGAGTCTGGCGTCCCCTTTATATAGAGAACGCCCGGCGTCCTTTGAATATCTCATCTGGCCGGCCGAGACGAGGACCGCGTCGCGGCCGGCGAATAGGCCCCCCGGGACCTTGCCCCCCGCTCCCGGCTGGAGGATGGCCTTGACGTCTCCGTCCGCGTCGACGTCGCCCTTCCCATAGGAGAAGCTGATCGTCCCGGCCTCGAGCTCGGCTTGGGCCGTGACCATCCGCGACCGCCCCTTTTTCGCCTTATCAGGCTCCACCGTCATCAATTGCTTCGCCCCGTTAACGCTCAGCGTGTCTCCGCTGATCGTCCGCTCGCCGCTCGTCCCCGTCGCCCGCTCGAGGACTTCGACGCGCCCCTTCGCGGTCATCGACTTGAGTCCTCCCTCGGCGTCGAAGAACGCTTTGAGCTCCGGGGCCTTGATCTCAGCCGGGACGCCCGAAACGAGGGGAAGGACGGCATGGCAGCTTCCTTTGGCCTCCATCATCCGGATGCTGTCGGTCCCGGGAAAGGGCTTGATCAGAGCCCGGTTGGCCTGAAGGGTCCGTTCTCCCTCCCCTCCCGGACGGACGAAGGCGGCCTGGACGTTCTCCTCGAGCGTCAGGTTCCTGAATCCCGCCTCGCCCGGGGTGAGGTCGAAGACCAGCCGGCCGGCCGTGGCTCGGCTGCGCCCCGTCCAGAGGCTGACGTTGTCCCTGAGGATCCCGTGACGCGAGCCGCGGATATACTCGAAGGCGTCCCCCTCCATATGGAGCGCGCTGTCCGCGGCCGTCCCGGGCTTGGCGTCGAACGCGACCCGGTCCCTAAACAGAAAGCGGTCCTGCGTGAACCAGTAGGTCATCCTCCGGGCCGTCCCTGTGCCCCGGGGCGTTGCGAAGGACACCCCCTTGTCGGTCTTGAGGATCTCCCCCTCCTTGGCGTATTCGAGCTGAGGCGTGCGGATCTCGCTCTCCTCGTAGCGGACGACGACGTTCCCCCGGAAGCGGATCTTGGTCAGGCGCTCGTCGTAGACCGCCTCGTCGCCGAGGATCCGGACCGGCGGCCGCTCTTTCTGCCCGTACTGAACGACGTCGACGTCGCCCTCGAGATGGAACAAACCGTCGGCGCCGACGTAGTTCTTGTCCGCCTTGAGCTCGACCCGCCCCTTATCGCCCTTATAGACGAAGTGACGGACTTTATCCTGGCGCTCGACTTTGCGCGGCGGGATGTCCCGGCCCTCGACCGCGACCCGCGGCCGGCCGCGCCAGCGGGACAGGAACAGGACGGCGATCAGGAGGCAGAGGCCGGCCAGGGCGACGAGGATGACGGCCCGGGCCGTTTTCGCCAACACGAACGCGCGACGGCGTCTCACGCCGGCCCTCCTCCCCCTACCGCTCTTTCAAATCCTCGACGTTGAGGCTCGTCTCCTCCTCACCCAGGAACTCCGAGAATTGGAGGGAGTAGACGAGGTCGACGCGCCCGCGCGGCCGAAGACGGGGCGCCCAGTCCGATCGTCCCCAGGCCAGCGCCTTGCGCGCGGCGCCGTCCTGCCGGGCCGTGAATTTCAGGTGCTTGTTCTTGAGGATCTGGGGCGGCCCGGAAACTTCGACCGCCTCGGACAGGAAGACCGGTCGCGGATTCCCTGCGCCGAAGGGGCCGAGGAGACGATACTGGGCCAGGAACGCGTCATCGATCTCGGCCAGGCCCAGGCGGTCGTCGATGCGAATCCGCGGCCTCAGGTCCTCGTCGGAGAGGCGGGCGGCGGCGAAGGCGTTTAGGGCGGCTTTGAACTCCGGCAACCGGGCGGTCTCCAGGACACATCCCACGGCCATAGGGTGGCCGCCGTAGCTCAGGACGTGTCCGCGGCACGCCTCCAGACAGTCGATAATGGGGAAGCCGCTGATGCTCCGGCCCGAGCCGTGGGCCTTGCCGTCCTCGTAGGAGAAGAGAAGGACGGGACGGTGGTAGTGGTCTTTGAGCTTGGACGCCACGATGCCGACGATGCCCCGGTGCCAGTCCGGGCTTCCCAGGGCGAAGAACTTATAGCGGCTTTCGAGGCCGCGCTCGCCGACGCGCCGGACGGCGTCCTTGAAGATCTTGTCTTCCTCGCTCTGACGCTTGGCGTTCAGCTTCTCGAGCCGAGCCACGATCTCGGCCGCCTCCGCCTCCGGGGCGAAGAAGAGCCGGACGGCCATGGCGGCGTCTCCCATCCGGCCGGCGGCGTTGATACGGGGGCCGATCCGGAAGCCGATGTCGCCCTCGCTGATCCTCCGCCTGGATAGGCCGCAGGCTTCGAGGAGTTTGCGAAGCCCGACGTTCGAGACCTCGCCCAAGCCGTCGAGCCCGTAGCGGACCAGGATGCGGTTCTCGCCCTTGAGGGGGGCCACGTCGGCGATCGTCCCGATGGCGACGGGCTTGAGGTAGTTCTGGACCCATTCGGGACCGCGGGCGCCGCCGTCGAGGAGGGCCTGGATGAGCTTGTAGGCGACGCCGACTCCGGCCAGACCCTTCTCGGGGTATCCCGAATCCTCGAGGACGGGGTTGAGAACGGCCAGCGCCCGCGGCAGGACCTCGCCCGGCAGATGGTGGTCCGTGATGATGACGTCGGCCCCCATCTCCCGGACCCGCTCGGTAAAATCGACGGCCTTGATGCCGCAGTCGACGCTGATGACGAGGCCGACGCCCCGCTCGGCCACGACCGCGGCGTGCTCCCTTTTGATGCCGTAGCCCTCGCGGAGCCGGTCGGGGATGAAGAAGTCGGCGTCGGCGCCCAGGGCGCGCAGCGCTTTGAGAAGCATGACGACCGAGAGGACGCCGTCCACGTCGTAGTCGCCGAAGACGAGGATCTTTTCCTTGAGGTCGACGGCGCGGCGGATGCGGCCGACGGCCTCTCTCATGCCGTTCATGAGGAAGGGGTCGATGAGCTCGTCGAGCGTCCCGTGGAGAAAGCGCCGTGCGGCATCGATATCCGAGATCCCGCGGCGGACCAGAAGGCGGCCGATGGCTTCGGACACGCCCATTTCGGCGGCCAGACGGGCGCCCGTGCCGTCATCATCGGGCCGTATCCAGAGGGTGTCTCTCATCGGATGACCACTGTAACACACAACCCGACCCTTCACAAATCAGGGAAGAATTCCGGGGACACACGACCTAATTCAAGCGATTGCGTAGAATGCCGAAC
>JAFGBC010000076.1 GCA_016933355.1 Candidatus Aminicenantota bacterium | reverse complement strand
CTGGAAGGGGCCCCAGCGCGAGGACGACCGGGCCCAGCAGATCACCGTCGTCGAGGACTTCATCAGCCGGGGCGTCGACGGCATCGTTCTCGCCCCGCTTGACGACCGGGCGCTCTGCGCCCCGGTCCGCGACGCGGTCGGCGAGGGCATTCCCGTCGTCGTCATCGACTCCGGCCTCCAGGGGAGCGATTACGTCAGCTTCGTGGCGACCGACAACTATCAGGGCGGCGTCCTGGCCGCCCGCCGGTTGGCCGATCTGCTGGGCGGGAGGGGCGAGGTCTTCCTCATCCGCTACCAGGAGGGCTCGGCCAGCACGACCGAGCGCGAGCGGGGATTCCTGGAGACGATGACCGCCGCGTTTCCGGAGGTGCGCTTCTTGGTCAAGGATCAGCACGCCGGGCCGACGACGGAGAGCGCCTTCCAGCTGGCCGAGAATCTCTTGGCCCGCTTCCCCGACGTCGACGGCATCTTCTGCCCCAACGAATCGAGCACGTTCGGGACGCTGCGCGCCCTCCAGGCTTCGGGCCTGGCCGGCCGGGTCCGGTTCGTCGGGTTCGACGCCAGCCCCAAGCTCGTCCAGGGACTGCGCGACGGCGAGATCCAGGGGCTCGTCCTCCAGAACCCGGAGCGGATGGGCTACCTCGGCGTCGCCCTGATGGTCCGGCACCTGAGGGGCGAGTCGGTCGAGGCGCGCGTCGACACGGGCGTCACGATCGCGACCCGCGAGACCATGGACCTCCCCGAGATCAAGACCCTGCTCGAGCCCGGCTTCGCGCAGGACGCTGATTAGCGGATGTCCTCCCCTCCGTCCGGCGACGTCCTCCTGCGCATGGAGGGCGTCGCTAAGAGCTACGGCGCCACCCGCGCTCTCGACGGCGTCGGTTTCGAACTGCGTCGGGGCGAAGTCCATGCCCTGCTCGGTGAGAACGGCGCGGGCAAGAGCACGCTGGTCAAGATCCTGAGCGGCGCCGTCCGGCCCGACGCCGGCCGGATGACGATCGCGGGAGAGCCCTATGCCCCGGCCGGGCCGGCCGACGGGAAGCGCCGCGGCGTCCGGATGATCTATCAAGAGCTCACCCTCTGCCCCCACCTCTCGGTCGAGGAGAACATCCTGCTCGGCAAGGAGCCCCGCCGGCGCGGGCTCGTCCGCTCCGGGGAGATGAGGCGCCGGGTCCGCGAGGTGCTGGCGTTCCTGCGCCATCCCGAGATCGCCCCCGACGCCCCGGTCCGGACGCTGAGCGTCGGCGCCAAGCAGCTCGTCGAGATCGCCCGCGCCCTGGCCGACGAGGCCCGGATTCTGGTCATGGACGAGCCGACGAGCAGCCTGACCCTCGAGGACAGCGAGGAGCTGTTCCGCATCGTGGGCTTCCTCAAGGAGCGCGGGGTCGGCGTCATCTACATCAGCCATTTCCTGGAGGAGGTCCGGCGGGTCGCCGACGGCTTCACCGTCCTCCGCGACGGCTTGACGGCGGGGGCGGGCCGGATGGCCGACGTCGGCCTCGAGGACGTCATCGCCATGATGGTCGGCCAGGATGTCAAGGAGCTCTTTCCGCGCGTGCCGCACGCCGTCGCCGAGCCCGTCCTCGCGCTGGACCGCTTCCGGGGGCGGGGCATGGCGGGCGAGGTCGATCTCGTCGTGCGCCGGGGCGAGATCCTGGGCGTCGCCGGCCTCATCGGCTCCGGCCGGACCGAGACGCTGCGAGCGGTCTTCGGGCTGGACCCGGTCGTGCGGGGCGGCATCGCGATCGGCGGCGTGCGTTTCGGCGCCGGGAGGCCCTGGGAGCGGATCCGCCAGGGCCTGGGCCTGCTCAGCGAGGACCGCCAGGGCGAGGGTCTGGCCCTCTCCCGGTCCATCGCCGACAACGCGACCCTGAGCCGGCTCGGCCCCTTCAGCCGCGGCGGCGTTCTGGCGCTCGGCCGGCAGCGGGAGGCCGTCGCCGCGCTGATGGACAGGGTCAAGGTCAAGGGACGGCGGCCGTCCGAACCCGTCGCCGTCCTCTCGGGCGGAAACCAGCAGAAGATCGCCCTGGCCCGGCTCCTTCATCAGGACGCCGACGTTTTCCTGCTGGACGAGCCGACCCGGGGCATCGACGTCCTGAGCAAGGCGCAGATCTACGAGTGGATCGGACGGTTGGCCGCCCGGGGCAAGGCCGTCCTCTTCGTCTCGTCTTATCTACCCGAGCTCTTGGGAGTCTGCGACACGATCGCCGTCTTCCACCGGGGCCGGGTCGTGGATTGCCGCCCGGCATCGGCCTGGGACGGCGCGGGCATCTTGCAGGCGGCCGCGGTCGGCCGGACCGGGGCCGACCGGTCGGGAGCGGAGGCATGAACGGACACTCCAAAGCGCGGCTCAAGGTCCTCCTGAACTGGCTGGCCCCCTTCCTGGGGCTCCTCCTGGTCCTCGTCCTCTTTTCCCTGATGCCCGAGGTCCGGGACCGCTTTCTACGGCCGGCCAATTTTAAAAGCGTCGCCACCCAGTCCGTCATCGTCGCCCTGGGCGCGTTGGGAATGACCTTCATCATCATCAGCGGCGGCATCGACCTCTCGGCCGCCTCGAACATCGCCCTGTCGAGCGTCGTCGTCGCCTACGCCGTGAACGCGGGCGCCCCGCCGGCGCTCGGCTTGGCCGCCGGCATCCTCTGCGGCGGGCTGGTCGGGTTCGCCAACGGCGCCCTGATCACGGGCTTGCGCCTCGTCCCCTTCATCGTGACCCTGGGCATGATGGGGATCGCCCGCGGCGTCGCCAAGTGGCTGGCCGGCAACCAGAAGATCGACGCGCCGCTGACCTGGATCAACGACCTCATGGCCAAGAGCCCGCGGCCGTCGTGGCTGCTCCTCGCCCCCGGCGTCTGGCTGATGATTGTCTTCGCGGTCCTGATGGCCTTCGTTTTGCGCCGGACCGTCTTCGGCCGGCACGTCTTCGCCGTCGGGTCGAACGAAGCGACGGCCCGATTGTGCGGCCTCCGGACCGGCCGGGACAAGATCGCCATCTACACCCTGTCCGGTCTCTTCTGCGGTCTGGCCGGCGTCATGGAGTTCGCCCGTTTGACCGTCGGCGACCCGACCGTGGCCGTCGGGCTCGAGCTGGACATTATCGCCGCCGTCGTCATCGGCGGCGGGAGCCTGGCCGGCGGGGAGGGGAGCATCCTGGGGACGCTCATCGGCGTCTTCATCATGTCCTTCCTCCGCAACGGCTGCACCATGATGGGCTGGCCGAATTACGTGCAGGAGATCATCATCGGCGCCATCATCGTGGCCGCCGTCGGCTTGGACCAGGTCCGGCACCGCCGGAGCGGCTGAGGGATCGATGGCGCGCGGCCTGCGGACGATTCACGCCCGGGCTCCGCTCCGGGTCAACGACATCGGCGGCTGGACCGACACCTGGTTCGCGCGGCGGGGCCGCGTCCTCAACCTGGCGGTCGGCCCTCCGGTCGAGGTCCAGGTCGCGGCCGTCCGGCGTCTCCGGGCCGGGGCGACGGTCCTCGTCCACGCCGAGAACTACGGCCAGTCGTTCCGGGTCGACCCGGCGCGTCCGTCCTCGGGCTTCCACCCCCTCCTCCAGACGGCGGTCCGGACGCTCCCGCCGCCGGCCGGGTGGAGCGTCGAGGTCCGCCTCCACTCGCCCGTGCCGGCCGGTATTTCGACCGGGACGTCGGCCGCGGTCTGCGTCGCCCTCCTGGGCGCGCTCGACGCCCTGCGGGGCGGCCGGCTCGGCCCGGCGGCCCTGGCCGCGCTCGCCCATCGCGTCGAGACGGAGAAGCTCGGCCGGCAGAGCGGAATCCAGGACCAGATCAGCGCCGCCTACGGCGGCATCTGCGACATCGACATCGAGGATTACCCGCGGGCCCGGGTCGAGCGGATCAAGCCCGGAGCCGACGTCGTCCGCGAGCTCGAGAGGAGGCTGTGTCTCGTCTACCTCGGCCGGCCCCACCGCTCGTCGGCGATCCACGAGAGCGTCATCGCCCGGCTCGAAGCGGCGGGCGGACGGTCCAGGGCCCTCGAACGCTTGGCCGCGTTCGCCGGCCGCGCCCGCCGGGCGCTCCTGGCCGGCGACCTGGACGCCTACGGCGCGGTCATGGCCGAGAATAACGAGGCCCAGCGGGCGCTCCATCCCCGGCTCGTCTCGGAGCGGGCCGACCGGGTCATCGCGATCGCCCGCAAACACGGCGCGGCCGGCTGGAAAGTCAACGGAGCGGGCGGCGCGGGCGGGTCGTTGACGATCCTCTCATCCGCCGACGACGGGCTCCGTCGCCGCATGATCGAGGGCATCTCCGGCCTGGGCGGCGGCGTCCGCCGTCTGCCGCTCGTCCTGTCCCCCTCGGGCTTCGCGGCTTGGGAGATCTGACCGGGGATGGACCCTCTCAAGCGCAGGGGCGCGGCGCGCTCGTCCTTCCGGCCCGGACCGGCCGTCGCTTCCCCGACGGGGCTTCCGCGCTCCCGGACGCCCGCCAAGGTTTTCTTGTCGGCGCTGTCTAATCCATCGACGGAACTCACGAGAGGAGACAGTACATGAGACATCGCACCCTGACGGTTCTGACGGTCGCGGCCGTAGTGGCCGCCCTCGTCGTTCCCCTCGGCGCCCAGGCCGAGCGGAGGCCGATGCGAATGATGGTCGGGGACGTCCTGGATTTGACGGCCGAGCAGGAGGCCAAGCTCGACGCGCTGGCCGAAAAGCACTGGGCCGCCCGGAAGGACCTCTTCGACCGGACGGCGAAGCTGCGGGACGAGATGGACGAGCTGCTCCGGTCGCCGGACTACGACCTCGGCAAGGCCGAGGGGCTCATCGACGAGACGGCCCGGCTGCGCGCCGAACAGCAGAAGGCCGGGCTCCGCTACCGCCTCGAGATGCGGAACGTCCTGACCCCCGAGCAGCTCAAGAAGTTGGATGCTTACCGGGGCGCCTTCGGCCGGGACCGGCGGGTCGGGATGCGGCCCTCCCTCGGCCGCGGCGCGGGGCGTTTCGACAGGTTCGACGGCAGGGGATGGCGGATGCGGTTCCCCCGCCGGCGGTGGTAAGCCCGGTCCGACGGACTCTTCCTTTCGCGATTGATGCGGCCCTCCCCCGCGGGAGGGTCGTTTTTTTAGATCCTTTTCCAATTTCCGGGAATTGGAGAAGAGCCCTTTGTTATCAATCGTCATCTGAAAAGGACAATCTCCCGTCGGGATGCCGATGAATCAAGCGTTTTCTGATTGGCACGCTTTTTGCAAAAAATGGGGGTGGATAGGAGGCCAAGATGAAAAAGCTGGGAGCTTTCACAGCGGCGGTTCTGGTGGTCGCGCCTCTCGCCCTCCGGGCCCAAGCCACGTCCGAGGGCGAAGGCTATTATGACCGGAGCTTCGCCCGGATGAGCTATGTCCGGGGCGACGTCTCCGTCCAGAGGGCCTCGGACCAGGGGTTCGAGCCGGGAGAGATCAACCTGCCCCTCGTGCAAGGCGACAAGCTCGGGGTCAAGGACGGCCGGACCGAGGTCCACTTCGGAAAGTCCAACTATCTCCGGCTCGACGCCGACACCCAGCTCGATCTCAACCGGATGCCGCAGCGCGACGGGGACCCCGTCAGCCTCCACCTCCTGAGCGGCCGGGCCTACCTCCGGGTCGCGAGCCTCGACCGCGAGAAGGCGTTCGAGGTCCACACGCCGGACGCGTCCTTCTACGTCCTCGACCGCGGCCTGTACCGCTTTGAAGTCAGCCCCAGCCGCGAGACCGAGGTCTATGTCCTCGAGGGAGCGCTCGAGGCGGCCGGCGAAGCGGGCTCGGTCGAAGTCGACCGGAACGAACGGGTGGTCGCCGTCAACGGCGAGGTCCGTTCGCGCGACGGCGGCTATCTCTCCGTCAGCGACGACTTCTCGGAATGGAACGCCGACCGGGACGAGGTCCACCGGCCCCGGGCGACCACCCGCTATCTCCCCGCCGAGATCGACGAATACCAGGACGAGTTCGACACCCACGGCCGCTGGACCTACGAGCGTCCCTACGGCTATGTCTGGGTCCCCTCCGTCTATGAGGCCGACTGGCGCCCCTACTATCACGGCCGTTGGGTCTGGTATCCGATCGTCGGCTGGACCTGGGTTTCCTACGAGCCCTGGGGCTGGGCCGCCTATCACTACGGGCGCTGGCACTGGAGGCTCGGCCTGGGCTGGTACTGGATTCCGACCCGGCACTGGGGCCCGGCCTGGGTTCATTGGTGGTGGGACGCCAACTACTACGGCTGGTGCCCCCTCGGCTGGTACAACCGCCCGATCATCATCGTCCATAATCACTTCTATCACCATGATCACGGCCGCGACTACCCGCGCCATTCCCGGGCCCTGACCGTCGTCCGCCGCGACCAGCTCCAGTCGCGCCAGATCAGCCGGGCCGCCCTGCGCGCCGACCGGGTCGAATCCGAGGTCCGGAACGTTTCGCTCCGGGCCCGGCAGCCCGATCTCAAGCCCGTCGTCAACCGGGCCGGCCTCGAGCAACGGGCCGGCGCGAAGATCCTCTCCCGCGAGAACCTTCGCGGTGTCGTCCGGAGCTACGCCCCGGGCGAGGTCCGCGCCGACCGGCCCCGCCTCTCGGACGGCGTCCGGGGCCGGGAGGCCTTGGGTTCGGTCGAACGGTCCGGCCTCGGCAAACGGTCCTCCGGCGCGGAGCCCCGCGTCCTCCGCGACGAGGAGCGGGCCGTGACGCCGCGCGCGCCCTCCCCTCGCGAGTTCAAGACCTACCCGTCGCGGCGTCTCGACGTTTCGCCGAACCGATCGAGCCGGGACGGGCGCTCCGACATCGCCCCCGCGCCCGGCCGGACGGCGACGTCGTCCGATGAACGTTCCGGCTTGATCGTGCGCCGGGACGCGTCTTCGCAGAGCGTCGAGCCCCGTGAGTTCGCGTCGCGCCTCTCGCTCTCGCGGCGCGTCAGCGAGCCGTCGTCGTCCCGCTCCTCGTCCGGCTCGTTCAGCGACGTCCTGAGGACGTTCCGCAGCCGGCTGTTGGGGTCGGAATCGCGGAGCGAGGCTCGCTCTTCCGACGACGCCCCGGTGCGCCGCTACGAGAACCGCTCCGATTCCGAGTCCGACGTCTCCCGATATTCGCGGTCCTACGATTCGCCCTCCCGGCAGTCGTCCTCCCGGTCTTCGTCCTATTCCTCCCCCCGGTC
This sequence comes from Candidatus Aminicenantota bacterium, assembly GCA_016933355.1. Lineage (GTDB taxonomy): Bacteria > Acidobacteriota > Aminicenantia > Aminicenantales > JAFGBC01 > JAFGBC01. Next base: position 5,136 of record JAFGBC010000076.1, on the reverse strand, counting down.
CTCCCGCTCGTCCTCCTCCTCGAGCCGCTCCAGCGTCTCGTCCCGCTCCTCCGGGTCGCGGTCTTCATCCTCTCCGTCGCGGAGCTCGGGCTCTTCGTCCCGTTCCGGGTCCTCCGGGTCGATCCGGAAAAAGTAAGCGGCCCACAGCCGGCCTGTTCGATAACGGGGGCGGCCGCCGACGGCCCGCCCCCGTTCTCTTCGGCCCGCCCGGGGGTTTGACATTTCTCTTGCGGAATGATATATAGGTTGTTCTATTCTCAGTCCAATGAGACAGACTCATCTTCGGGAGGTCAAAGAATGAGATCAGCGCGCGCCCCTGAAAAGATAGCCCTCGTCGGGCTGACCCTTCTTCTGGTCGCCGCCGGCGCCTTCTCCGGCCAAGCCGAGCAGACCGCGGCCGAACAGGGCCCCGCCGTCAAGGAAGGCCTCAACACCTTCGAGGGGCTGGTCAAGACGGCCTTGGGCAAGTACATCTACATTCCCGCCGCCCAGGGCTTCGACATCATCGTCAGCGGACAGGTCAACACGGCCGCTCTGATCGGCAAGGAGGTCAAGGGCGAGGGGACGTTCGATCCCAAGCACCCGACCCTTCTGACCGCCGAAACGATCGAAGTCAAGGAGGGCGGGAGCTATAAGCCCTTCTACACCCGGAAGGTCGCTCCCGATCTCAAGGATTACATGGACGCCCAGACTCGGGACTCTTACGAAGCCGTCAAAGAGCTCGCCGCCAACAAGCCCGACGGCTGGGAGGGCAAGGCCAATATCAAGGTTTTCGGCCGGCTCGTCCAGGGCGAAGCGGCCTACATTTCCCTGGCCGACGACGGCGGCAAGGAGACGGGCCGGATCCTCGTCGACACCATCTCCGAGTTCTCTCAGTACCAGATCAAGAAGCTGCGTCTGTTCGACAAGTTCTGGTTCTACCTCAGCCCCAAGGAAACGGTCGAGTCGAGAACCCGCCTCCGGACCAAGGAGCTCTTCCGCGCCGACATCGTCAACGTCGGCCTCTTCTGAGATCGCGGGCTCATCCCATCGGAAGGCAACGGGCGGCTGGCGCGTCGGCCAGGCCGCCCTTTTTTTTGGGGCGGGCTGACCGGGCGTCCGGAGAGGGAGCGGCGCCCTTCAGGGACGGTCCCGGACGTCCAGAAGCGAGACGAGGCGTTTCAGCCCGGCGGTCGCGTCCGACCCCAGGTCCACGCGCAGGACGCGGCGCCCCGCCGTCCGGAGCGCCGTGTCGTCGCCCAGGGCTTGAGCGGCCTTGAGCGTCCCGAATCCGGTTGCGGACCGCGCCTCGCCGGCGGCGTCCGGGATGGGGATATCCTCGGCGTCGGCCGCGCTGAGGACGATGAACAATCCCCGGCCGGCGTCCCCCTTGTGGAGCTGCCCCGTCGAGTGAAGATAGCGCGGCCCCCATCCCCAGGTCGAGGCTAATCCCGTCCTGTCCCGGACCGCCGCGGTCAGGCTTCGCAGAAGGGCTTCCGTCGCGGCGTCGGGCGCAAGGAAGGCGAGGAGCGCGACGTAATCCCCGGTCCGGCCGAGATCCAGGAACGTCCGGAACGCCGGCCCGAGTCCGCCGGCCGGGCCGGCGCCGAAGAGGGCGATCCCGTCTTCGGCCAGCGACGGCGACTCGACCGGGAAGGCGCCCTCTTCCCTGAAAGCGCGGAGCCTGTCCCGCGCGATCGCCTTAGCCGATTCCACGTTCGGCTGGTCGAAGGGGTTGACCTCCAGGAGCCGGCCGGCGACGGCCGTCGCCATCTCCCAGAGGAAGAACTGCCCGCCCAATTCATAGCGGTCCGCGACCGGCAGGACGGCGTGGGGGACGCCGCGGTCCGCCAGCGCCCGGATATCGGCGTCAAGCCGGGCGTCTCCTTCGAGCCGCAGGACGGCGTAGAAGCGATCGGCGCCGAGGGCCGATGCGGCGAGCGGGCTGTCCTCGAGGACGGGCAGGATCCCCCGCCCGTTTTTTCCGGTGCTCTCGGCGACGAGCTGCTCGAGCCAGGCGCCGAACGGCCGGATCTCCTCAGAGGCGACAAGGGACAGCTTATCGCGTCCTTCCCGGGCCATGACGGCCAGCATCGCGCCCAGACGGGCGCCCGGATTCCGGGCGGGATCGGCTTCCCGACAGAGGGCGGCGGCCCGGCGCCCTTCGCCGAGAAGGCGGCGGACGTCCAGCCCCTGGAGCGCGGCCGGGACGACGCCGAACGGCGTGAAGACGGAGAAACGTCCCCCGACGTCCCGGTCGCCGTGGACGACGGCGCGGAAGCGGAGAGCGCGGGCTTCCCGCTCGAGAGGGGTGTCGGGATCGGTCAGGGCGAGGAAGGAGCGGCCGGCGGCCTCGCGGCCCGCCAGGCCGGCGACGAGGCCGTAGAAATAGCGGAACAGGGAGAGCGTCTCGACCGTCGTCCCCGACTTCGAGGAGACGAGGAAAAGCGTCCTCTCGATGTCGAGGCGGCGGGCGGCCTCGAGGACGGCGGCCGGGGCGGTGCTGTCGTGGATCGAGAGCCGCAGGCCGGTCCCGCCGGTCGGGAAGACGCGGCTCAGGACCTCGGGCGCCAGGCTCGAACCGCCCATGCCCAGGACGGCCGCTTCCCGGAAGCCTTCGGCGCGGACCTCAAACGCCAGCGCCTCGAACCCCGGCAGGCGGCGGAGCGAATCCTCGGGGGCCGTCAGCCAGCCGAGGCGGCCGGCGATCTCTCGGGCCGGGCCTCTCCACACGGAGGCGTCCTTGCTCCAGATGCGCCCGATAACGTCTTGCCCGGCAAGCTCCGCCAGCGCCTCTTGAACCGCGCGCTCGGCGGCGCCCAGGTTCGCGGGACGGATCTCCATGCGCCCTCCCTCAGCGAACCATGTCGATCATGGTCTCGACCTCGGCCAGGAGGCGCTCGGGATTCCCGGCGAAGCCGGTCGTCTTGAAACGGATGCGGCCCCGGCCGTCGATCACGAAGCGGGTCGGGATGCCGTCGACCTTGTAGGCGTCGATGACGGCGTTCTCGAGGTCGAGCAGGACCGCGAAGGGATAGCCCGTCCGGGTTAGGAAGTCTCGGGCGTTCTTTTTCTTGTCGTCGGCGCGCTCCCAAGCGTTGACGAAGAAGAAGCGGACGTCCCGGTCGTCCTTGTGGCGTTCGACCGCTTTGCCCAGGGCGGGAAAGGAGTTGACGCACGGGGCGCACCAGGTCGCCCAGAAGTCGAGGACGACGACCTTGCCCCGGAGGTCCCGGAGCGTGACGCGGTTGCCGTCGAGGTCTTCGAGGTCGAAGTCGGCGGCCGGGAAGTCGACGAGCTGGGCCTTGAGCGCGGCGCGCAGCCGCGTGTTGGCCCGTTCCTCCAGCCCGGACAGGTAGGCGTCGAAGTCGGCGTCGGACCCCTGCTTCGCTCGGTAAGCCCGGCGGAGGTGGTCCCGGAGCCCGGCCGTCGCGTTGCCGGAGACGATGAAGGGCTCCATCTCGGCCAGGGCCGCGGCCGGGTCGGTCCCGGGGACGAGAACCAGAAGCTCCGCGAACCGCGTGTTGAGCGACGCGCTCTCGCCGCCCGTGCGGCGGACGGCCTCCCGGAACGCTTCGAGCGCCTCGGCCGGGCGGCTGACGGCCAGCAGGGCTTCGCCGCTGTTGGCCAGGGCCTGGCCCAGGACGGAATCCTTCTGCCTCGCCCATTCGTCCTCGGTCAGGTAGGACGGCTTTGCGCCGGCCGCCTCCTCGCTGCGGGCCAGCTTGAGGGCCCGGGCGGCGAGCTCGACGGCGCGGCCCGCGTCCAGCTTGTTCTTCAGGAAGTCCGAGGACAGCGCGGCGTACAGATTCCAGGGAACGCCCTCCGGGTTGCGAAGGATATAATCGGCCGCGGTCGCGTAATCCCCGCCTTCGCGAAAGGCCCCGACCTGGGCCCGGACGAACTGGGGAATGAGGACGCTTTCCGGAAAATCCGCCTTGAAGCGGGCGAAGAGCTCGGCCTTGCGGGCCGTATCGGAAGCGTTGAGGAACTCCTGGAAGCGCTCGGCCTGGACGAATTCCCCCCGGGGGTCCTTCGCGCGCAGGAGGGCGGCGTAGCGGGCGGCCTCCTCGGGCCTGTTGAGGCGTCCCATCCAGTAATAGAGGAGGCTGAGATCGTCGACGCTCGGGTCGGGGCGCGCGGCGACGGCTTCGAGCTCGCGGAGGATCTGGGCCTTGCCCTCCTCCTTCTTGAGGCGGGCCAGCAGGCTGAAGTAGGGAGAGAGATAGTCCGGCTTGACCTCGGGATGGAGCGCGAATTCCTTGTCGAGGAGGGCGAGCGCCAGGTCCTGGTCCGTGTTCATGCCGGCGAGATCGCTCCCCCAGGTGGCATAGGCTTCGGCCAGCCCGGCCAGGCTGCCCGGGACCGGATTTCCGTCGGCGTCGGTCAGGGACACGACATAGCCCTTCTTATTGTTGCTGTCGATAAGGCCCTCGGCTTGGAACTCGAAGATGAGGCCCCGGGTTTTATCGTCCGGCGTCAGATTCCCCGTCCAGGTCGTCGCCTTCCGCGTCAGGGGAACCGCGACGGCGTCCGGCGCGCCCTTGGCGTAGAGATAGGCCGTGCAGCGGACCCCCGAAGCGTCCCGCAGCGGCGTTTCGGCCGGATCGTAAGTGAACGCCACCGGGCGGCCCGGCCGCGGCTTGGCGGGACTGAAGGTCAGGGCTCCGTCTCCGGCGGCCGCGTCCGCCGGCTTTTTGGAGCAGGCCCCGACCGCCAGCAGGAGGGCGGCGGTCAGCGTCAGCGTCGATAGCTTCCTCATGAAACCTCTCCTCGCCACGGGGTTTCCTTATTTAATCAGAATCCCGTCCCGACATCAACTCGGACCTTGTTTTTTGAGAATCAGGGAGATAGGCCCGATCGAGGAAAGGGCAAAACCGACGGGGCGGAGAAGGCCGTCGAAGGGGCGAGCGGGCACGGATCCCGCTTCCTCAGCGCTGACGGACCTTAAGATATAAGAAATGCTGCGGGAGAGCGAGACCCGGAGCCGGAGCGAAACGGGCTCGCCGGGGCCGTTTCGCGTCCTTCGAGCCCCGTCGGGTGAGCCCCCGGAAAAAGCCTGATCAGCCGCTCTTCTTCTTGGCCTCGTAGACGCCGTTGGGTTGGATGAACTCGAGCCCGCTGACGGCGCCCTGGGCGTCGGTCAAGAACCGGACG